>NZ_CAWQOK010000166.1:0-1739 GCF_963896075.1 Proteus sp. G4415 | reverse complement strand
TTTTTTATTCCCATTCCCAGGAAGTCAAGAGGGGGAGTACGGATTAAAATTATATAATAAAAATGCAAGTGAAGCGGAAAATAGGGAAAATTATTTAGTTGCAGCTATCAATGGAATAGTATCTATCGATGCGGTGTATTATCAGAATGGAACATATTCTCCGACTCGAATTACTCTGCGCCGAGGAAAAGAGGTTTCTAGAACAGCTGAGTATGCGGATCAATTTGTCTATCGTCACCCAATGTGCTGGTATGGTTATATATCACGTGTAAACAATACTAGTTTGAGAATAAGTTCTTATTCTATTTATGCAGTAGGTCATGTTAAACCTGGTATTTACGATTTTGTAGCTCCGATATATTTTACTACAGCTCAAACTGCAACTGATGCTCCTCCAGATCTATCTTCAGTTCCTTTTTCATTTGGTAATGGTCCTATTCACGTCTTAAAAACATGTAATGTTTCTCCTGCTAGCTCAACAAACATACAATTTGCTATTCAACTAGCACAAAATTTTAAGTCAGCCAAGTTACTTGAGCAAAGTGTCGCTAGTATGCTTGTCTCTTGTCCTCATTCAGGAAATATGTATGTGACATTAAAACCCTATAATGAGCTAGTCAATGGGAGTAAAACTGGGATGACAATGTTTCCAAGTATCCCTTTGAAAAATAAAGAAGTTGCACCTTATATCACGGTATCTGATGCAACTAAAACAATAACTAATGCAGTATGTAATAACAATTCCTCCGAAGCTTTAGAGTTTTATGCAGGACAACCTTCAGGCAAATATAATGGGGGATCTGTTTATAAGTTATTATCATTCAACCTTTGTGCCAATGGGAATATACCTACGAATACTTATAAAGGAAGTATTGATGTATCGTTCCTGATTGAATGATGTGTTAATTTGATATTCAGAACATTAATAGCGCGCCAAGCACTGTTAAACTTTTAACGTAAAGATAATCACAATATAAAAGTTAATGATATTGTGATTATCAGTTATTTTAAAAATTAGACACCAAAGTTAAAAGTGAGAACAGCTTCACCCATAAAATCTAAGCCATTAGATAAATCTATTCCTTTTTTATTTAATGCGTCTTTGGATAAAAGAAAAGAAGGAATTTTATATACATCTTTAAAAACTGCTTGGAAAACTTCACCTGGAATTAGTGCCAGAGATTCTTTACTAACATTGCCTTTTTGTTGTTCTGATGTCCAACCATTGGTTGCGCCTTTGTATAGAACGTTATAGTAATTTGTCTCTGTGATAGTAACATCATTTGCTCGTGAAATGTACGCTGGTTTACTATCAACAGTCACATCCTCCCACAAAAAAGAGGCTGCTCCAACTGCGGTTTCAGGATTTTCTTTATCAACTAAATGAAACTGTGCTAGCGTATTATTAGCTAATTCCGCACTGTCATAAGTGTCAGATGCAACAAAGGTTAAATATGTTTTAGCATCACATTCAATCGTAACTGTATTTTGGACTATACCGTTAGGATATTCGTAGTTTTTCGATTGAGGGATAAGCGTTGGGCTTATGACTCGGTAATCAAAAATCATATCACTTTGTGTCGCCCCATTAATAGTACAAGTTGGTGGCTTAATATCACCATTGATTTTTAAGTTAGCTACAGGAGCTTTAGCCAATACCGGCGTTGATATTACACTCAGCATAGCAAGACTGAGTAATACTTTTTTCATATCATTATTCCTTTATTCTTTTTTAGAGG
>NZ_CAWQOK010000165.1:0-32979 GCF_963896075.1 Proteus sp. G4415 | reverse complement strand
GGCAAGCACGGCATGTCCTGCCGCTAAAATGTTACGTGCCCCGTTGATATCAGCATTCGCTGTATATCCACATTCAAGGCACTCGAATTGACTTTGTGACTGGCGGTTTTCCTTTGCTGTATGACCACAGCAAGCGCACTTCTGACTGGTGTAGGCTGGTGGTATTGCCACTACCTGACCACCTCGCCAGAGCTGCTTGTACTCAAGCTGACGGCGCATATCATACCAGCCCTGCTCCAGTATTGAGCGGTTTAAACCAGATTTAGCTTTTACGTTCCGTCCATGCCGTTCTGTCGTACCTTTTGCCGATTTAGACATGTTACTGACCTTTAAGTCCTCAATGACAATCATTGCATTGAGCAACAGGAAACACCTAGTTAGTTAAAAAACCGCGCCTTATATCCTCGACCTGAAGGACGGGGTTTTACGGTGCTTTGGATAAAATGAAATTATTCTGCCACTATCAATAATAATTTATTGAAAAATTCCGCTAAATTGCTCATTATTCCCAAGTCGGCATATGCCGTCTTTATAGAAGGTAAAACAAACTGTATGGAATGGATCGTAGATCCGACGATATGGGTAGGTCTTTCCACCCTTATTGTTCTCGAAATCGTACTTGGTATTGATAACCTTGTTTTTATTGCTATTCTAGCAGATAAACTCCCAGCAAAATTAAGAGATAAAGCACGTATCACAGGATTATTGTGTGCTCTTATTATGCGGATTGTACTGCTATTTAGTCTCTCTTGGCTTATCACCCTAACCAAACCTCTTATCACACTGTTTGATCATCCTTTCAGTGCCAGAGACTTAATCATGCTCCTCGGAGGGATATTCTTACTTTTCAAAGCCACAATGGAGCTTAATGAACGGCTAGAAGGTAAAGATCATAACGAGGGAAAACAACGTAAAACCACGAGTTTTTGGTCTGTTGTTGCGCAAATTATTGTACTAGATGCTGTATTCTCTCTAGACTCTGTTATCACTGCGGTAGGGATGGTTGACCATCTCGGCGTTATGATTGCTGCTGTAACTATTGCGATGTTCTTGATGATCCTCGCAAGTAAGCCATTAACCACATTTGTCAATAATCACCCAACTATTGTTATTTTATGTTTAAGCTTCTTATTGATGATTGGTTTTGCCTTAGTTGCAGAAGGGTTTGGCTATCCAATACCTAAAGGCTATTTATACGCTGCCATTGGTTTCTCTATTATGATAGAGATATTTAACCAACTCGCACAGTTTAACCGTCGACGCTTCTTATCAGCTTCTCGCTCTTTGCGTGAACGTACAGCGGAAGCGGTATTGCGCATTATTAATGGTAAACCAGAAGCCTCTGAACTTGACCCTCACACTTCTGATTTAGTTGCTAATACAGAAGAGGTGTTTGATCCTCAAGAGCGCCAAATGATTGTGCGCGTTCTGGGTTTAAGCCAGCGAAACGTCAATAGTATTATGACTTCACGCCATGATGTTGAATATGTTGATCTAAAAGCCACCCAAGATGATATTCGCCAATTACTAGAAGAAGATCCCCATTCTCGTCTCGTTATTACCGACGAAGAAAATAGCGACGAACCTATCGGCGTGGTAAATGTTATTCAATTATTAAATCAACAGTTACGTAATGAACCATTAGATTTGCGTTTATTAATTACACAACCCTTAATCTTCCCTGAGGGGTTATCACTATTACAGGCATTAGAACAATTCCGTAATGCTCATACTCACTTTGCCTTTGTGGTTGATGAGTTTGGCTCTGTCGAAGGCATTGTTACCTTAACCGATGTAATGGAAACCATCGCCGGTAATTTACCAGTAAGTACAGAGGAAAATGACTCTCGTCACGACTTAGTACAGAATGAAGATGGCTCATGGACTGTCAATGGTTTTACACCGCTGGAAGACTTAGTGCTTTATATTCCTATTAAGTTGGATGAAAAACGTGAGTATGAAACCTTGGCTGGCTTATTGATGGAACACTTACAACGCGTTCCTGCCGTCGGTGAAAAAGTGGTTATTGATGGTATTGAATTTGAACCATTAGATGTACACAATCACCGTATTAATAAAGTACGTATTGTTGAACCAACACCTGAAGACGAAGAAAACGTCGACGAAGCTTAATTTCTATTAAATAACCAAATATCCGTCTCTAAGGCGGATATTTTTTATCTGAAAATGGTGCTTAATAAAAAACGGGCTTTGTCTATACATAACAAAGCCCGTCAATAGAATGAAAAATAAAGTAGATAAAGCTAACTTTATTTCAATAATTTATTGATGATCAACCTAATGTGCTGGGTACCAGTATTTCCGTTGCAACAATCACAATCACAAGCCCGACCAATACTGGTACAGAAACGCGTTTCATCACTTCAAAAGGTGAAATTTTTGCCATTCCTGATACAGCAACTACCACACCCGATACAGGTGATAAAGTCCGTCCTAAGTTTGATGCTTGTAACATCGGAATAGTTAAGTAAGCAGGATTCACACCCATATTACTTGCTAAGCGCGGAATTAATTCAACGAAAGCATAGAAAGGCGCATTCCCTGAGCCTGTTGTCATTGCCGCGAGCATAGTAATTAAGACTAATGCAATCATCATGACAATCGCCCCTGAGCCTAATGATTGTGCACCATCAATTAACGCGTGAATAAAGCCAACCGTTGTTAAACCTTGCGCAAAAACCCCTGCGGCAACTAATAGCATTACCACTTGGGCAAATGCATCAGCCATACCACGGTAAGCAACTTCTAAACCGGCAAAAACTTCTTTAGCACTAAAGCTACGGATAAATTCAATAACCGCAGATAACATCATGCAAAGAATAATAATGGCAACAATATGAAGCTCTGGTAACCATTTACCATCAAAAACTAATACACCAATAATAGGTGTGAAAGGTAAAATCGCATAGAAATTAGGGGCGTGAGTTTTGATTTCGTTCACATCTAACATCTCTGTTTCGATATGCTCTTTACGATCAAGATAACGTTGCCAGAAAAAGTGAGCAATACACATCCCAAGAATTGCGGCAATAGAGATAGGCAGTGTTGTTTTAAACGCAAAATCAATAAGTGGCATTTCAGAAGCTTGTGCCGCTAAAATCACGTCACCAGAGGTTGGCGCTAAAATAATTGATGCAGGTGAAGCACAGATAGCTGCCGCCGCACCACGACTAATTCCCATATTGACCATCACTGGGAATAAGGTCGCCATCAATAACACACCAAGACCTGTTGCGGATGAAACAGCTAATGACATTAAACATGCAACAATATAAGCCGCTACCATTAAAAGATAAGGTGAGTTGATCATTTTTAATGGGCGTGAGGCAAGTTTCACGACCACGTCATTGGCACCAATATGAGTCATATAAGAAGCAAACCCACATAGCACCATGATCATCATCCCCAGATCACCACCACGGCTCATAAGTAGATTTTTTACATACTCAACAATATCGATTAAGCGATAACCGGTACTTGTGACACTAGCTGGTAATACTGATTTGCCCATAATCACACTGATGATAAGCAATAATAGCCCACCAGTAAGTAGCACACCTGTTGGCGAATATCCCTTAACAATGTAACGCCCAACACCCACAGCGACGAGGGCGCCGATAAGAATTTCAATCATGTATAGTTCCTGTCTACGATAGTTATTTATAAAATGAAGCTTTTTGTTTTTATCATCATTTTTTTGCATTTAGTGCAATGGACACACTCTGCCCAAAGGCAACGTTGCAGTGTATGACATATATCAAAAAAAACGACTATTTTTTTACATGTAAACAGTACGAATGAGTATTTTTTAGGCAAAAACTGAATTAAATGATAAACATAATGCACTATGAGCATAATTTAATCATTTTATCCATTTTCTGTTAACGGTGGTAGGGAACCGGGAACGGGGATAAGAAACGTAATGCAGCATCTGTGTTCCACAGATATTGTTTAATATAAGAGAAGAGATTATTAATCATAAATTAATAAAATCAATTTATTAGCCAAAAACAAAACAAGGTGGAATAAAATTTTATTCCACCTTGTTAACAACTTTAAAAATTATATTTTTTTCAATAATTGATTAAGCGCTTTAACTTCGGGGCTATCATCTTGCTTATTTAACCAATTATCTATGGCCTGTTTTGCTTTTTGCTGTAATTGATCACGTAGTAATTTTTCAACGTTAAACTCATATTGGATAGCATTCCAATTACCATACAATCTTAATGGAATATCTATTTTGGCCAGTTGGCGAATAAATTCATTCTCTTTGCCCCAACCTTTTTTGATATTAACCATCAGCATCACATCTAGATTATGACGTTGTAGATCTAATTGACCTTGCCCGCTGATCTGATAAGCACTTGCTTGAGCATCTAACTGATTTAACGTCACTCGGCCTTTAGGTGCTAGTTTAAACTGGGCAATCACACTATCTGCTTTGGTATAGTTCTCAATATCTTCAGGGTAAACCACTTGATCGGTTGTTTGTGCAATAGATTGCTGGATCACTTGTGGAATATTTAATCCTAGCATTTTAAATTCGCTTAATGAGGTATCCAGTGTGCCCTGCCAGCTATTAAGAAACGCGTTGCGATTATATCCGGCACCTTCTAGATGCCCTTTTGCAGAAATTAAACCGCTGAAATTTTCTGGCTGATCAAAGACACGGAGTAAAGGTTGCAAAGGGAGATTATTCATTGTGACATTCATACTAATATGCGCTGGCACAATGCTAGTAGAAATCACCGTAGGCAGTGAGAAATTTCCGTTTAGGATCTGCCCTTCTAACCTATCAATATTTAATGATTTGGGGTTATTTAATGCGGTTAATTTAACATTGTTTATTTCTAATTCTTTATACAATAACTTATTGAGCGCTAAGTTTAAGCTAAATTCAATATCACCCCAGTGGGTTAAATCATACGCTTTGTTTTCAATTGTCGCGGAGGTAATAACCGGACGAGCCATAATAGTTGCATTAGGTGATGGTGCAGCCTGAGCATGGCTAAAGAATGAGAATGATCTCGACGGGGTATTTGCCAAGGTTAACGATGCCGTTTCAGATGAATTAGGCTGTGCTAACTCAGGTAATAGGGTATTTAAATTTAAAGTGTCCCCAGTTAATTCCACTTGATAGCGGTTCTTTTTAGCCAATTCAGCCGTGATGCTACCTTGTAACTGACTCTCATTTGCCGTCATATTTAAATTATTTAAGGCAATAACATTTACACTATCATTTTTAATATTGAAATCTGAGGTTAAATTTCCGGAGATCCCTTGAGCCGGAAGTCCTATTCCCGATAATGCATAATCTAATTGAGCGATATTGCCACTGATTTGATATGGGTAGCCACTCATATCAGCATTAGCAACAACATTTAACATTAACTCGCGACGATCACGATTAATTTTGGTGCTCATCTCAAGGTTAATTTGTTTTTTGTCGTCCGTTTTTAATAATAAATTGATATCGCGTAAATTAAGTTGCTCTCCCCCTTTGGTTTGCCAAATAATCAAACTATCGGAGATCCTCACCTTAGCAATATTTAATTGCCAACGATTTGTTTTTGGCTCAATAATCGGACGAGTACTGTCTTCATTGGCAACAGAAGGCGGGGTTATTTTAGGTATTGCTTTACTCTCAGGCGTTTGTCTAACCACGGCACCTTTTAGCATCACTTCTTTTACTTCCAACTGGTGGGAAAGTAATGGCCATAATTCCACATCAAGACGCATATTATCAGCAGTGATCAATGGTTGCTCAGCACCGGGGGCTGTTAATGACATTTTACCACTAATAATGCTGAGTTTTGGCCAGACGTGCCAACGCATATCATCTTGTAAGGTTAATTTATAGCCACTTTGTTTTTCAACGCGTTCAACAAGATAACCACGAAAATCATTAGGGTTAATGAGCAAAACTAATGTCGTTAAGCCTGCCAAAATCACTACAAGCAAAATGGCGAGTGTTGTCAAAAACCTTTTCATATTGTTACCCGCTTAATAAAGTTGATAATAGTCGTTAATGAAAATTAATCTTCGCTAATCCGACTTCCTACCGCACCTTGTTGATTTTTATATTTCGCATCTTGGCGACGATTGTAAGGCCTATCCGCAGAGCCTGACATAGGTTCAAAACTTAATGCGCCAATCACCATACCCGGTCTTAATGCTAATGGCAGTTTACCTGAATTAAAAAATTCTAATACGATGTGTCCATGCCAACCCGGATCAATTCGGTGAGCCGTGACGTGTACCATTAATCCCAATCGCGCTAAAGATGAGCGTCCATCTAACCACCCTACTACATTATCCGGTAATGTGACAGACTCTAATGTAACCGCCAAGGCAAGCTCTCCGGGATGAAGATAAAACGCTTCGCCTTCTGGTAATACAATTTCATCACTCATCACCCGCTCAAGGGCCTCATTAACTTCATTTTTGGGGCCACTGAGGTCAATGTAAGCCGCAGTATGTCCTTGGAAAACACGAAACTGGTTACCCAAGCGAACATCCGCTGTTGCGCCGTTAATTCGCTCGACAGGCGGGCGGGGTTCAATGACTAATTTACCTTCATCAAGCCACTGAATAATATCACGGTCGCATAATCGCATTTTATTTCCCTTCTTCAAGTTAAACAGGCAGTTTCATGGTTAATCATGCATGAAAGCTGCCTACAAATGAACTCAATTATTCACAAAACTGTCCGATTTTTGCTTTCAAAATATCGATCGCAACACGGTTTTTTCCCCCTCTAGGCACAATAATATCGGCATATTGTTTAGAAGGCTCAATAAACTGGAAGAACATCGGACGAACAGTTTTATTATATTGTTCAATAACAGAATCTAGACTACGCCCACGTTCATTCACATCACGTTTAATTCTACGCATTAGACAGATATCTAATGGCGTATCGACAAAGATAGAAAAATCCATCTCTTCACGTAAGCGTTTATCTGTTAATAACAGAATACCTTCAATAATAATAACTTTTTTTGGTTTAAAATGAATGGTTTCTGATTTACGGGTGTGAGCGACATAATCATATTGAGGGAGTTCGATGGCGTTTCCGGCTTTTAGTTCACACAAGTGTTGGTATAAAAGTGCGTGATCCATCGAATTGGGGTGGTCGTAGTTAACTTTATATCGCTCTTCCATTGTTAAATCACTTTGGTCACGATAATAGCAATCTTCTGGTATCACACCGATATTATGATCACCTACTTGCGCTCTTAATTCACGGTAAAGTGTACTGGCAATAAGACTTTTACCTGAAGCAGAGGCTCCAGCGATACCTACAATTGTGCACTGATGTGCTGTGTCAGCCATAATAAAAAACCTGGTTTGAAATAAAAAAGAGGAATAACGTAATAATATGTAAATATTACGCTCGCGCAGATTATAGTTTTGAAATCCTTCTGGTTCCAGCGTAAAACCAAAAATCTCTTTGTTTTTTATCAAAAATAGTCAGATTTCAGCGGATAAAAAAAAGGAAGCCTAAAAGACTTCCCATAATAATCAATAGATTATTGTTTCACCGCTTATACCGCGCGGAAAGAAATTTCCGTTGGAATAGCATCCCCATCCCAATACATTTGCGCAGAAACTGTTGAAGCAATTTCACGATAGATATCAGCGAATTCACCTTCAGGATCACGCATCACCGTCGGTTGTCCGCGATCTAAATCTTCACGTAAAGAGATATGCAGTGGAATTTGACCCAATAATTGGCAATGATATTTTTCGGCTAATTTCTCAGCACCACCAGTACCAAAAATAGGCTCAAGATGACCACAATTGCTACAAATATGCGCACTCATATTCTCAATAATACCTAATACGGGTACATTGACTTTTTTGAACATGACAATGCCTTTCATCGCATCCACCAGCGCAATATCTTGTGGTGTTGTAACAACAACGGCGCCAGTCACCGGAATATTTTGTGATAAGGTCAATTGAATATCACCCGTTCCTGGTGGCATATCGATCACAAGGTAGTCTAAATCAGGCCATAACGTATCTTGCAGCATTTGCATCAACGCTTTGCTTGCCATTGGACCACGCCATACCATGGCATTATCGTCTGTGACTAAATAACCGATAGAGTTAGATGCTAGACCATACGCCATAATAGGTGCCATATGTTGCCCATCTGGTGAAGTTGGGCGTTCCATGGTTGTACCTAACATATTAGGAATGGATGGACCATAAATATCCGCATCCAGAATACCAACTTTAGCCCCTTCTTGTGCTAGCGCTAAAGCAAGGTTTACCGCGGTACTGGATTTACCCACCCCGCCTTTACCTGAACTCACCGCCAGAATATTACGTACGCCATTAATACCTGGTAGATCGTTTGCACGACGTAGTGTGGCAATATTGTGTTTTAGCTTCCACTCAACAGCTTTGGCTCCCGTCATATTACGCAGCTCTGCCGTTTTTTCTTCAATCAGTTGTTGGAAAGGTTTTTTCCACACAAACGGCATCACTAATTCGATATGAAGGACATCATCAATCATCGCACACTGATGTAATGCTTTTAGGGAAAGCAGATTACGTTTCAATGTCGGGTGTTCAAAAGTAGACAAGACACCTGAAACTTTTTCTTTCAGAATCTCAGGGGTAGTCTGCTCGGGGGATTTATCACTCATCCCGGCTCCTCTCATTTTCGTTATTCATTAAATATCTGAGTGCACCTATCATATCAGATAGTCAATGACTACGATAATGCCTTACCTCAATTTGCCAAGCGAAATTTCTCTTGCAAAAACTCTATGATTGCCCTAGCGACATCATGACGGATAGGTTAACATCAAAGACCCTTTTTTTAATTTAATGGAAGTAAGATCCTTACTATGTCTCACGTCGCGAATAAATTATTGGTAACCTGCGCGTTACCTTATGCTAACGGTTCAATTCATCTCGGTCATATCCTTGAACACATTCAGGCTGATATCTGGGTCCGTTACCAACGAATGCGCGGCAAAGAAGTTCATTTCATCTGCGCTGATGATGCTCACGGCACGCCTATTATGCTGAAAGCTCAACAATTGGGTATTACCCCAGAAGCCATGATTGAAGAGATGAGCAAAGAGCATCAACAGGATTTTGCCGGTTTTAATATCAGCTACGATAATTATCACTCCACACACAGTGAAGAAAATCGTCAATTATCGACGAAAATTTATCTAGCCCTGAAAAAAAATGGTCATATTAAAAGTAAAACGATTTCTCAACTTTATGATGAAGAAAAAGGCATGTTCTTGCCTGATCGTTTTGTTAAAGGGACTTGCCCTAAGTGTAAAGCGCCCGATCAATATGGTGATAACTGTGAAGTATGTGGGTCAACTTATAGCCCGACAGAATTAATTAATCCTCGCTCTGTGGTATCGGGTTCAACGCCGGTAATGCGTGAAACCGAACACTATTTCTTTGATCTCCCAGCCTTTAGCAATATGTTGCAAGAGTGGATCCGCTCCGGTGCATTGCAAGAGCAAGTAGCCAATAAGATGCAAGAGTGGTTTGACAGCGGTCTGCAACAGTGGGATATCACCCGTGACGCCCCTTATTTCGGTTTTGAAATCCCTGATGCGCCGGGTAAATATTTCTATGTTTGGTTAGACGCCCCTATTGGTTATATGGGCTCATTCTTAAACCTATGTGAAAAGCGTGGTGATTTAAGCTTTGATGAGTTCTGGAACAAAGAGAGCAAAACTGACTTATACCATTTTATCGGTAAAGATATCGTTTATTTCCACAGCTTATTCTGGCCGGCAGTGTTAGAAGGTAGTGAATACCGTAAACCAACCAACCTATTTGTGCATGGCTATGTCACCGTCAATGGTGCGAAGATGTCAAAATCTCGCGGCACCTTTATTACGGCACGAGCCTATCTTGATCACTTTGATGCTGATTGCCTACGCTATTACTATGCAGCAAAACTTTCATCACGTATTGATGATATTGACCTAAACTTAGAAGACTTTGTACAGCGTGTAAACAGCGATATCGTCAACAAGGTGGTTAACCTCGCGTCCCGTACTGCGGGTTTTATCAGTAAACGCTTTGATGGCAAATTAGCGGCAAACCTTGATGATGCGAAGTTATATCAACATTTCGTCGATATGCAAGAAAGCATCGCACAATGTTTTGAAAACCGTGAATTTGGTAAAGCCATTCGTGAAATTATGGCATTAGCAGACGAAGCTAACCGCTATATTGATGAAAAAGCGCCTTGGGTGGTTGCTAAACAAGAAGGTAAAGAGGCTGAGTTGCAAGCTATTTGTACTATGGGAATTAACTTATTCCGTGTACTGATGACTTATTTAAAACCAATTCTACCTTCTTTAACAGAACGTTCAGAAGCCTTCTTACAAACTGAATTAACTTGGAATGCTCTGTCGCAACCGCTGTTAAACCATGAAATTACTAAATTTAAAGCATTGTTTAATCGTATTGAAATGGATAAAGCCAATGCAATGGTAGAAGCTTCAAAAAGTACCATTGCGCCAGTCAAAGAAATCACGGGTCCATTAGCAGACGCGCCTATTCAAGAAACTATTAAATTTGATGATTTTGCCAAAATTGATATGCGCATTGCTGAAATTAAACAGGCTGATTTCGTTGACGGCTCAGATAAGTTGCTAAAATTAATACTGGACTTAGGGGGAGAAACACGCCAAGTATTCTCCGGCATTCGTTCTGCATACCCTGATCCGAAAGTATTAGAAGGTCGCTTAACTGTTATGGTTGCAAACCTAGCACCTCGCAAAATGCGTTTTGGAATTTCAGAAGGTATGGTGATGGCCGCAGGCCCTGGTGGTGAAGATATTTTCTTACTTAGCCCAGATAGTGGGGCTAAACCGGGTCACCAAGTGAAATAAAAACTGACCTTTATTCAAAATGCAAATACAAAGCGGGGTTCTATAAAGAGCCCCGCTCTTTTTTTATTGTGATCCATAGCACACTTTGAAAATTGGTGTATGATAAATACGTCAGTTGATTTAGGACACATATCTATGAAATCTAAGCGGGTGCAGATCACAATCTGGCACTATATACGATCATTTTTTATACTTTATCTTTGTCTTTTTGCCGGTAATCTTATTTCAGCCTTATTACCTTTCGCGGTGCCAGGCAGTATTGTTGGACTACTTATTCTATTTGGTTTACTTGCCTTCCAGCTTATTCCATTACGTTGGGTAAAACCCGGTGGTAATATTTTACTGAAAAATATGTCATTGCTCTTTATTCCTATCGGGGTGGGTGTAATGAACTATTATAATTTATTAAGCCAACAACTCTTTCCTATTGTTCTGGCCTGTGTTGTCAGTACCTTTGCGGTGATGGCGCTAGTTGCTTACTGCTCACATTACGTGCATCGTGAACGTCCTATTATCGGTGCTAAACCCGATAAAGTAGAGGATGTAGAATTAGCAGAACAACAAGACGACGACAGAGCGTTAAGTGAGAAGAAAAAATGTTAATATTAATGAATATTTGGTGGTCATTACCGCTAACACTTATTATTTTCTACTTAGCACGTAAACTGGCGGCTCGATTTAAATGGCCTATTTTAAATCCGTTATTGATTGCTATTGTTGTTATTATTCCTATTTTATTAGTGACACACACCGCTTATGAGGATTATTTTGCCGGAAGTCGTATCCTTAACGACTTGTTGCAACCAGCTGTTGTTGCTTTAGCTATTCCTTTATATCAACAATTACACCAAATACGCGCACAATGGAAATCGTTAATTAGTATCTGCTTTATTGGTAGTATCGCCGCCATGGCTAGTGGTACAGCGATTGCATTATGGGCTGGCGCTACTCCTGAAATTGCCGCCTCCATTTTGCCTAAATCGGTAACAACCCCTATCGCAATGGCTGTTGCGGATTCCATAGGTGGTATTCCTGCAATCAGTGCTGCATGTGTTATTGCAGTAGGTATTTTAGGTGCCATTTTTGGTCATACGCTATTTAAAATATTACGTATTCCAACTCACGCTTCTCGTGGTTTAGCGATGGGAACCGTCTCTCACGCAGTGGGTACCGCAAGAGCGGCTGAAATCGATTATATTGAAGGGGCATATAGTTCATTAGCATTAATGACTTGCGGTATTATTACTTCACTTACCGCACCTTTTATTTTTCCTTTTATTTTGCACCTTTTTAGCTAATTAGCTAATTAGCTAAATCAATAGAACACATAAAAAACCTTCGTTCAGAGCGAAGGTTTTTTATGCTAATGCTAAAATCAATTTACTATAAATTTGAGATGTATCTCCCAATTAATCATTCAGTTGCAATAGTTTCATTGAAAATATGATTTTAATCACATATAAGAATAGGTAAAGATGCCTAAAATCTTACAATAGCAGAAGATTAATGGGAGACACCTATATGCATACTCGTTTTCAGGCAATTTGGTCAGATTTATCCCCTCAATTACAACAAGCACTTACGCCTTATCTTGAGCAGGATGAATTTCCGGCAATGTTCACTGCAGAACAAGTTAATGCGTTAAAAACACAGTTACAATGTAATGATGATGAGTTAGCCCTCGCATTACTGCCTGTTGCAGCCGCTTGTGCTGTGACACCTATCTCTCATTTTAATGTGGGTGCCATTGCTCGTGGTGAAAGCGGTCACTTCTATTTTGGGGCAAATATGGAGTTTGCTGGCGCCCCATTACAACAAACGGTACACGCAGAGCAAAGTGCGGTTACACATGCTTGGTTACGCGGTGAGTCTCGTTTAGTTGCCATCACAGTTAACTATACCCCTTGTGGTCATTGTCGTCAGTTTATGAACGAACTAAATAGCGGCACTCATATTGCAATCCATCTCCCAGGCCGAAAAGTGGCAACCTTAGGTGACTACTTACCTGATAGCTTTGGCCCTAAAGATCTCAATATCACTACCCTACTGATGGATAAAGTTAATCACGGTTATCAAATAGATAACACTAGCCAACTGGCACAACAGGCACTACAAGCAATAAATCGTAGTCATGCCCCTTACAGCCATTCTCACAGTGGTATTGCTGTACAGATGAAAAGCGGTAAGATCTTTCAAGGCAGTTATGCTGAAAATGCCGCATTCAATCCTAGTATGCCACCATTACAAGCGGCACTTATTGCATTAAATATGGCGGGTGAAAATGTTATGGATATTGAG
This sequence comes from Proteus sp. G4415, assembly GCF_963896075.1. NCBI lineage: Bacteria > Pseudomonadati > Pseudomonadota > Gammaproteobacteria > Enterobacterales > Morganellaceae > Proteus > Proteus sp. G4415. The sequence continues at coordinate 19,765 of NZ_CAWQOK010000165.1, read as the reverse complement.
TCTGCAATATTAATTGAAAAAGCAGACAGCCTATTAACTCAGTGGGATGCCACACAAGCAACATTAACAGCTTTAGGTTGCCGCCAAATACAGCGTGTCACTTTGTAACATTTTTTAACTTATACCGTTAAATTGTCCTCATAAAAAAGCATCAGCATGTAAATTTTTGCTGATGCTTATCAGAAAAAGTCATAACAATTGTATCTATCTCTCATTTCTAAGCAGAAAAATCATAAAAAAATAACATAAGCTGTACATATTTTTATTATTTTGTAGGATCTACACTTGTCATGTGACTAACTGCCTTACAAGAGTATTTTTCATGGAACTGGAACACGAAAGTAAACGTCCTCTCTATATCCCGTATGCAGGCCCAATCCTGCTTGAATTTCCCCTGTTAAATAAAGGTAGTGCTTTTAGCGAAGAAGAGCGCAGCACCTTTAACCTTCATGGTTTACTGCCTGAGGCAGTAGAAACCATTGAAGAGCAGGTGGAACGCGCTTACCGTCAATATCTTGATTTTAAAAATGATAACGATAAACACATCTATTTAAGAAATATCCAAGATACCAATGAAACGCTATTTTATCGTCTGTTGGAATCTCACCTTACTGAAATGATGCCCATCATTTATACCCCCACAGTAGGTGAAGCTTGTGAGCACTTCTCTGATATTTACCGCCGTGCGCGTGGACTTTTTATCTCTTACCCTAACCGCGCCAATATTGATGATATGCTACAAAACGCCACCAAACAAAACGTAAAAGTGATTGTGGTCACAGATGGTGAGCGTATCCTTGGTTTAGGTGACCAAGGTATCGGTGGTATGGGTATTCCTATTGGTAAACTCTCTTTATATACCGCTTGTGGTGGAATAAGCCCCGCTTATACCTTACCCGTTGTACTGGATGTTGGCACCAATAATCCACAACGTTTAAATGACCCACTTTATATGGGCTGGCGCCACCCACGTATTACCGGAGATGAATATAACGAATTTGTCGATGAATTTATTCAAGCCGTTAAACGTCGTTGGCCAAATGTACTGCTGCAATTTGAAGATTTTGCACAAAAAAATGCCATGCCGTTATTAAATCGTTATCGTGATGAATTATGTTGCTTTAATGATGATATTCAAGGTACTGCCGCTGTGACATTAGGTAGTCTAATTGCGGCAAGCCGTGCTGCGGGGCGTCAATTAAAAGATCAAACTGTCGCTTTCTTAGGTGCAGGCTCAGCCGGTTGTGGTATTGCAGAGCAAATTATTGCACAAATGAAGTCTGAAGGACTAAGCGACGAACAAGCTCGTGCACGTATCTTTATGGTTGACCGTTTTGGTTTGTTAACGGATAAACTGCCAAACTTACTCGATTTCCAAAGTAAGCTTATTCAAAAAAGCGAAACGCTGGCCGATTGGCAAACAGAAACGGATGCAATTTCACTGTTAGAAGTGGTTAAAAATGCTAAGCCAACCATTCTGATTGGCGTTTCTGGTCAAGCAGGACTTTTCACTGAAGAGATTATTCGTGAAATGCATAAGCATTGTGAACGTCCTACCGTGATGCCTCTTTCGAACCCAACGTCTCGTGTTGAAGCGCGTCCTGAAGATATTATTAATTGGACTGATGGACAAGCTCTTGTTGCTACAGGAAGTCCATTTGCCCCAGTCACCTATAAAGAGAAAGTGTATCCTATTGCACAATGCAATAACTCATACATCTTCCCAGGTATTGGCCTTGGCGTTATTGCAAGTGGTGCAAAGCGTGTTACTGATGCCATGTTAATGGTTGCAAGCCGTGCGTTAGCCGATTGCTCGCCTATGGCAAAAGAAGGCGATGGCCCACTATTACCTTTATTAGCCGATATTCAACAAGTTTCACGTTATATTGCTAAACAAGTTGCCAAAGAAGCACAGGTGCAAGGTGTTGCAACGGTCACGTCTGATTCTGCTTTAGAAGAAGCGATTGAACGTAACTATTGGGAGCCTGAATACCGTATTTACAAGAGAACGTCATTCTAATTGAGTTAAAATCATTAGGTTTCATTCTGAAAAGCGCACTATTATCACTAATAGCGCGCTTTTTTCTTGCTTCCCAATTAGTGCTCAAGTAGCCTTTAACCTATTAGAAAACCCTGAGTCATTAAGGCAAGGATATGCTAAAGCGCCTCATTTATCTCTTTTTGACCCTTTTTATCTTAGTTGCGGTGGCATTAATTGCTTGTGATCGCTGGATAGGTGTAAAAACTAGCCCCTATATATTTGAAGATATAGATAAACTACCCGCCAAAAAAGTAGGCATGGTATTAGGTACTGCTAAATATTACACCACAGGCTATCTTAACCAATTTTATCAATATCGTATTCAAGGTGCTGTTAATGCCTATAACAGCGGCAAAGTGCAATATCTGTTACTCAGTGGAGATAATGCACAGCATAGCTATAATGAACCCAATACGATGCGTAAAGATTTAATTAAAGCAGGCATACCGGCATCGCGTATCGTTATGGATTTTGCTGGATTTAGAACTTTAGATTCGGTAGTACGCACAAAAGAAGTGTTTGGAACAGATGGCTTTACTATTATCACTCAGCGTTTCCATTGCGAACGAGCCGTATTTATTGCCCTTGAAAAAGGCATTGATGCCCAGTGTTTTGCTGTTGCTTCGCCGAAGAGTATGTTTAAGGTGCGTGTACGTGAAGTTTTAGCCAGAGCAGGTGCGGTTGTCGATCTCTATATATTAAAACGCGAACCGCGTTTTCTAGGTCCACCAGAAGCAATACCTGCTGTACAAAATATTCCTGATGATATTAAGGGCTATCCGGCGGTTTCACCACAAGAGGTAGAAGCTTTGCCATTAAACAATGGCAAAAACAGTTAAAAGCGTTTTGCTAACCCTGTTGACGAGTGGCGCCACAGCCACTCGATTGGCCCTTGAGAAAAATAGCGTAACCACGTTACGGCAAAGATAATATTTATCACCCAAATAGCCATCACAAATAGCATAAGCTGCAATAAGGTAAATTGGTTAAATAACCCCATCCGCTGGAAAAGCGTTGTGCCAATAATACTCTGTAGTAAATAGGTGGTAAGCGCCATTTTCCCCACACAACGTAAAGCATAGGCGATAAAACTGTGTTGAATATAAGGCCATGCCCAATAGAGTAAAGCAATATAACCTAAGCTTTGAATAATTTGGATCACCATGGTGATAGGCTGAGCCACTACCGCAGACCACATATAATGCCAATCTAAATAATAATCGGTAATTACAAGCGTCCCTTGGAAAAGTAAACTTATGACTAAAAAACAAACCGCTATCAAACCATAATGAGACTGTGAATAGCGTCGTTGTAACCAACCGGATGCCATTAACGCCGCCCCCATTAACATGGCGCCAATTAAAAACCAACTATATTGACGAACTAAATTAAAAATAAAATCACTCAGTTCATCTAATCGCCAGTAGATACTATTTATATAGCTTCCGGTTTTCCAATTAGTCTCTATCATGGCGGAATAGTCAGAGCTATACCAAACTATTTCAACAAAATCACGATAGTAATAAAATAAAAAAGCTAAAATAATCGCGCCAAATAAATAGAGCAGCAGCCCAAGGATGAATTGCCGCTTAATAGGTAATGCTTTAATAAAAAAGAGAACAAATAATCCGCAAATACTATAAGGAAATAAGATATCCCCTTCCCATAGTAATAGGGTATGAATAATACCGATTAATGCCAGAATAATTAGGCGAGATACGTTCCAAGCAACAGAGCGCTGTGATAATAAATAAAGTGTTCCGCCAAATAACAGCGCAAAAATAAACAGAAACTTTCCTTGGGTAAATAAATTTAGCCCCATCCAAGTAAGTTTGTCCGCAAAAGTCGCCTCTCCTGAATGCATAGGATTAAATGAGGCAACTCTTAATAAGGCAAAACCTGAGATATTGAGTAATAAGATGCCAAGGATCGCTATTCCTCTCAACGCATCTAAAGCGTCGATGCGTTGACGTGAATTTTGTTCCATTTATTCATCTCAAAGATGGCGTACAGCACGCAAAAACTCTTGGCGAGTATTTTGGCTAGATTTAAATAGTCCACCTAATGAGGTTGTGGTGGTTGCACTGGTTGCATCACGAATGCCTCTTGCTTTTACACAATAGTGAACGGCATCAATAGAGACAGCAACGTTTTTCGTCCCCAATAGCGTTTGTAAGGCAATCAATATTTGTTGCGTTAAACGCTCTTGCACTTGAGGGCGCTGTGCGAAGAACTGCACAATACGGTTAATTTTTGATAAACCAATCACTTTATCTTTAGGAATATAAGCAACCGTTGCTTTACCATCAATAGTGACAAAATGGTGCTCACAAGTACTGGTTAATGTGATGTCACGAACAGTGACCATTTCATCAACCTGCATTTTATTTTCAATCAGGGTGATTTTAGGAAAGTTGTGATAATCCAAGCCTGAAAAAATTTCATCAACATACATTTTCGCAATGCGATGTGGCGTTTCCGCTAAACTGTCATCACTCAAATCTAGGTTTAACAATTTCATCACTTCCGTCATGTGATGTTTAATTTGTTGTTTACTCTCACTGGGTGAAAGTTTTGGCTCACGAAGAGGCGTTTCCAAACCACGCTCCACTAACGCGGCATGTACCCATTGCGCCTCTTTACTTAATGTTGATGACATTGGACTCTCCGATAAACACATTAATTAAGTCTCTGTTACCTAATTCAACGATAACCGTTACACTTTAGATGAGCTGAATCACATTATCCAGCAATACTGCATTTTTGGTTATGAAATTATTGCTTTTTTGTCATTTTTTATTGTTTTACCCTTTATTGTTTTCTTTCATACAAACCAAAATACCGCCGATGATCAATATCACAAAGGCGACATATAATGCCGGCTCTAGTCTTCCCGTTAACGCCGTTGAAAGGAAGGAAACCAGAGGCCCAACTAGCTGTCCAATAGCATAAAATGTTGTTAATAATCCTGCCATATAACGAGCATGATCAGGTGCCAACTCTTTACCACGTAAAAATGCCAATTGCACCGCACACATTAACCCTCCCCCCACTAAAAATGCGCCAATAGCAAGACCTGTAATTGTGGGTAGCCATTCGGCAATGATGATCCCCAGTGCTTGCAACCATAGTGTTATCGCCAATCGTAATTGTGTATTAAGGACATTACGTGTCAGTATCGCGATCCCAATACATAAAGCTGCGGAAGCACCAAAAATAGGCCAGACAAATTGAGCAACTAAGCTACCGGGAAAACGTTCCGTCGCCATTTGAGATAAAAAGGTTGCAGGTAAAATATAACCAAAGCCCGCAAAGGTATAACCCCAAATCAATTTTTTCATCGCCGGCGTTAAGATAAGTGGCTCTACTTTGACTTGCTCACGATTAATTGACCAAGGTTTGGGTAAATGATAGCTCACATAAATTGCACAAATAAATGCCAACACACCGTAAATCAACCAACCTGTTGTCGCACTCATCTGCCACTTGAGAATGAATACCGCAAGAAGGCCACTAATAAAGATCCCCGCCCCTGTTCCTGCATAGACTGCCACACTTAATGCCGGGCGATTTAAACGGGCTAATACTTCATTTGCCCACGAAGCAACGAGCACTAATGTCCAACCGCTTGCCCAACCAATAAAAAAACGGGCAATACTATGAGTTAAAGCATCATTAAGTACCGCACTAAGCAGTGTAATGATCACCGCTCCCCATAATCCCCCCCAAAGCCGATAGCCCACACCTTTAGTTGCTTTCATCGCATCATATGAACCAGCTAAATATCCTAGATAATTAAATGCAGCAACAATACTGGCACTGGTTAATGTCAGTTGTGTGTCCGCAATCATTAGCGGTACTTGAGGCGTAAAAGTAAAACGCCCTATCCCCATAGCAACAACTAAAGCAAGGAAACCACTAAAAGCGATATGAAAGGCTTGTGCTGAATGGCTTGGGTGGGTTGAGGTATTCATAAGGCTCCATTGTATTGATGTTATTTATTACATTTAAAATACAACAATATTATTAACACATTAACTAACAGTTTTGTTTTAAATAGTTAACATTTTATGTTGAGTAATATTTTCTTTTTTTGCTGATGAGATGATCGCTAACATGATGTGCTTCATCGTGATAGATTAGTATCATGAAATAAAACAGAACATTTCGATAGATTTTGGAGTATACAATGAGTCAATGTCAGGTTAGCGGTTTGTTATCCCTTGATGAGGCGCTAGAAAAATTACTTGAAAAACCGGTGGCAATCACAGATACCCTTAGTATCCCTTTGCATAAGGCAGCAGGTTATATCTTAAGTGAGCACATCACTTCACCACTCAATGTACCTCCTTTCGATAATTCTGCCATGGATGGTTACGGTGTACGTTATACGGATCTAAACACTCAATCTCCTTTACCTATTGCAGGCAAAGCGTTTGCTGGAGTCCCTTTTGAAGGTGAATTACCACAAGGACAATGTGTTCGTATCATGACCGGAGCCATGATACCCGCAGGTGTCGATACCGTTATTATGCAAGAAGAAACACAAGTGACTGACAACGGTATTCTTTTTCCACATCCGGCCAAGCTTGGACAAAATATTCGTCGTATTGGTGAGGATATAAAACAAAACGATATCGTCTTAGCCGCAGGAACAAAACTTTCTACAGCACAGTTACCTCTTATTGCTTCACTCGGTATTGCCAATATTAATGTTTACCGCAAATTAAAAGTGGCCGTATTTTCAACGGGTGATGAGTTGCAAACTATTGGCCAACCATTAAAAGCGGGGCAAATCTATGATACTAACCGCTTTGCCGTACGCTTAATGTTGGAAAAATTAGATTGTGATGTGCTTGATTTAGGCGTTATTCCAGATTCGCCAGAAAAACTGCGAGAAACTTTTAAAACCGCTGATGCACAAGCGGATTTAGTGATTAGCAGTGGCGGAGTTTCTGTGGGTGAAGCGGACTATACTAAACAAATTTTAGATGAAATAGGCGAAATTGGTTTTTGGAAATTAGCCATTAAGCCAGGTAAACCTTTTGCTTTTGGTCGCTTACATAATGCTTGGTTCTGCGGATTACCGGGTAATCCTGTCTCAGCAACAGTGACATTCTACCAATTAGTACAGCCTTTAATTGCCCGTTTATCTGGTTTTAGTCAGTGGCGAGCACCACAGCGTTTCCATGCTAAAACCCGTTCACCATTAAAAAAATCTGCCGGTCGTCTGGATTTCCAACGCGGTATCGCCAGTATTAATGAAAATGGTGAATGGCAAGTAACAACGTCGGGACATCAAGGCTCTCACGTATATAGCTCCTTTAGTGTTGCAAACTGTTTTATCGTCTTAGAGCGAGAGCGTGGTAAAGTTGCAGCGGGTGAAACCGTCACTATTGAGCTATTTAATCCTCTGCTAAAAAGCGAATAGTGTTTATGAGTATAGAATTAACCGATGAAGAAACGCTGCGTTATAATCGCCAAATTGTGTTAAGAGGCTTTGATTTTGACGGTCAAGAAGCACTGAAAAGTGCTTCTGTATTGATTGTCGGTGTTGGGGGATTAGGCTGTAGTGTATCGCAATATCTCACTGCCGCAGGTGTTGGCAAACTGACACTATTAGATTTTGATACCGTTTCACTGTCCAATCTTCAACGCCAGATCCTGCATCGCGATAGCACCATTGGTCAGCCGAAAGTTTTATCAGCTAAAACAACATTAAACGCGATTAATCCCCATGTACAGATAGATACGGTTGATGCACTACTTGAAGATAAAGCACTGGCTGAATTAATCAGCCAACATCATCTGATAATGGATTGCACAGATAATGTCACTATCCGCGAACAACTAAATCGACTGTGTTTTATGCAGAAAAAACCCTTAGTATCTGGTGCAGCAATTCGTATGGAAGGCCAAATTAGCGTCTTTACCTATCAAGATGATGAACCTTGCTATCGCTGTTTAAGTCATCTTTTTGGTGATAATGCACTCACTTGTGTTGAAGCGGGTATTATGGCCCCTGTTGTGGGTACTATTGGCACTTTACAGGCCATTGAAGCCATTAAATTACTCACTGGTTATGGCGAAACTTTACATGGCAAAGTATTAATATTTGACGCTATGCGGATGCAATTTCGTGAATTTAAGCTACCTAAAAATCCACACTGCGATGTATGTGCGGCTAATTTACCCGATAATTGACCCCTTCTAATATTTTAATAGGGTAAGTAGCTATCGGTTCTGCTTACCTTATTCTCTTCCATATAGTGGTATTCTATACGGTTTATCCTATTATTTTCGCCCGTTGATAAAACAGTTAGTTAAATCAATGTAACACGCAGGTAGTATTGAGCGTCATTTAATTCTAATATGACCGCCCGCATCAAAACTTCATAGGATGCCCAATCAGTATCGAAAATTAGCCATCATCGCCAAAAAAGCTATACAAGGTAGAAGAATGACATTTCAAATTACAGACACACTCTATTATAACGGCCTAATCTATACCGCTGATAATAGTAACAATTTCGTCGAAGCTATCGCTGTTTCCCAAGGCATTATTATTGCAACAGGCACAAAATCGAATTTACTTGCTTACTGTAATGAAAAAACACAGCATATCGATTTACAGAAGAAAATGGTGATGCCCGGCATTATTGATGCTCATATGCATCCATTTTGGGGGGGAGCCACATTAGCAGGTTGTCACCTTGATTACCTCTCCTTAACAATCGATGAAATTCTATCGCGTATCCAACGCTATCTTGATGCTGATCCCATCGATAGTGATACAGCTTGGTTGAAAGTGTCAGCATGGTATCGTGAAGGGATGCAACCGGAAGGGATACAAATGACGCGTTATCACCTTGATAGCTTAAATACGTCTCGTCCTATCTTACTTTTTTCTGGTGATTGTCATAGCGTATTAGCAAATTCCCGCGCACTAGAATTATTAAATATTACGGCTGAAACCCCCGATCCCCCTGATGGCAATATTGAACGTGATGGTGATAGAACACCTATTGGTATTCTTGAAGATGCGCCAGCTATGCAGGCTATTGATAGCCTACCGCCTTTAACGGCAGAGCAAAATCTACAAATCGCACGCCATGTACAAAAGTTGCTCAATCAACAAGGGGTAACGACTATCATGGATGCACGTGTTGGTGAGCCACAATTACGTGCCTTTAATACCTTGCGAGAAGCGGGTGAATTAACGGTTCGTGTTGAGAATGCGGTTGAAATTACCCCTGATGATGTGGCTGATATTGCAGCTATTCCTCATGCTGTACAACAAGCAATAACACGATTCTCTCACTGGCATCAAATCAGCCAAGGCGCGCAACCCAGTGTCGCTATTCGCCATATTAAGCTTTTTCTTGATGGTGTATTACAAGCGCCGATTATGACAGCCCGTTTACACGCCCCTTATCGTATTAATGTCGGTACGGATGAAACGCCTCATTGGCAAGATTCAGAGCATGTTGGCGATCTCTATTTTTCACCTGAAATCTTGACGCCATTAGTCACTGAGATTAGCCGTGCAGGTTATCATCCTCATATTCATACCGTAGCTGAAGGGGCTATTAGTGTCGCACTTGACGCCATTAGTGAAATGCGCAAAGCCTTGCCAGAAAAAGATATTCGCCCCGGCCTTGCGCATAACGAATTAATGTGTGAAAAAGATTATGCGCGCTTTGCCCAATTAAATACCTACCCTTTTCTCTCCTTTCAATGGGCTGGCGTAGAGCAACATAATATTGATAAAGATCTTGAAATGTTAGGCAAAGCACGTTGCCAATATCTAGAAACCGCCGGTAAATTTATTGATGCGGGAGTGACTGTCGCATTTGGCAGTGATTGGCCGATTGATCCATTAAATGAGTGGTATGACTTTAAAGTTGCCATGACTCGACAAAAAGATCCCTCTCAGCCACGTTTAGATAATGATCGCAATCTCACCTTAATCGAAGTATTACGAGCCGCCACCATCAATGCCGCTTATGCACTAGATATGGATAAACAGATTGGTTCATTAGAAGTAGGGAAATTCGCCGATTTTATTGTCTTAGATAGAAACTTGTTTGAAATATCGGCAGAAGATATTGAAAATGTCAGGGTATTGTGTACGATAATTGCGGGGAAACCCACAATTTAGCTGAATAACATAATTAATAAACCCGCACTCAGCGGGTTTATTTTTGCCATGATTAAGCGAAAATTACAAAGCAATACCCATCACGGTACTGACTTCTTTTAACCCTTCTCGCTGATAAAAACGTTTAGCATCGGCATTTTCAGCCAATACTGAAAGCTCTAGGTGGGTCATTTTTTGTTGTTTAGCCCACGCCTTCATGGCATTTAGCAACAATGCCCCTGCCCCTTGTCCACGAACAGAAGGGTCAACAACAATATCAAAAATATAGGCATATTTACGCTGTACTAAACAGTTAAATAGCGGTGTCTCTTGTATTTGGGCAATAGTAAAACCGACAATTTTCTGTTCTAACTCAGCCACTAACAGATGAAATTTATCATTTTTAATGCCATTAATAATAAATGCTTCATCTTGTTTACCCGGTTTTAATCTTTCTGGCTGTAATTTCGCCATCTCAGCAAATAAATAGCCATACAGGGTATTAATCTGCTCAACATCAGAAAGTACAGCTTTTCTTATGGTTATCATGCTCTACCTTTATTTATCGTAGGTTTTAATCGAAGGGGCAATATAACTTTCAAATTTATCTAATAACTGGATAGGTGATTGCTCAACAATCGCCATATGACGATATTTTTCATGTAAGAATTTTTCATCTACCATTTTATCTATCATAGCCAGTAATGGCTGATAAAAATCATTAATATTAAATATACCTAATGGCTTTTGATGAAGGCCTATTTGGCTCCAAGTAAACACTTCACTGAACTCTTCTAATGTGCCAAAACCCCCCGGCAGTGCCACAAAGCCGTCCGCGAGTTCAATCATTTTACTTTTACGTTGGTGCATAGTTTCAACGACATGGAGTTCTGTCAGATTTTTATGTGAGATTTCACGCCCTTCTAATAGCGTTGGGATCACACCAATAACTTTACCCCCTTCCTGTAAAACGGTATCCGCGAGCGTGCCCATAATTCCTACACTGGCACCACCATAAACTAAAGTGATATTACGTTTAACCAGCTCTTTAGCAAAAAGAATCGCTTGTTGTTTATAAATTGGTGAAGCGCCTAAACTTGAACCACAATACACGGCAATAGACTTTATTTTATTCATTTTTAATTCTCTTTAGCTAGTTAAAACGAGTGAAAAATTATACTGAACCCCTCAGTTATAAAAAAGGTCAAAAAAAATTATTTTATCGCTTTTATAATATATCTCTCTGTTTGTTTTATTAATAATACACATTTAATTTGATTGTTTTTATTCATCCTTACTGTATTTTCCAAATATATTTTAATATTATTAAACTATCCCTAAACTAAAATAATTTAAGTTGTGTTATTAATAAATAATTAATAAATAACTATATTAAAAATCACAAATTTACTTTATATTATGTGATCCTTTGTTATATAGGATAACAGAGTACTCAACGCTTTACTTTTGACGAGGTTTTTCAGGATGTTGTCAGCCAGACACTCAGCTAAATTACAGGTGTTCTACCCTGTGCTTCTTTTGCTTCTTTCTATGCTATCAATACAAAGTGGCGCATCATTGGCAAAAAGCCTGTTTCCTGTTATTGGCGCCCCCGCAGTCACAGCATTACGCCTTTTTCTAGGTACTCTGATCCTGTTTTTTATTTTTAAACCATGGCGTCTAAGCTTTTCTCGTAGTGCCATAATGCCACTATTTTTATATGGTTTATCATTAGGGGCAATGAACTACTTATTCTACTTGGCTCTTGAAACTATTCCATTAGGTATTGCAGTAGCACTTGAGTTTACGGGACCGCTTGCGGTAGCGATGTTTTCTTCACGCAGAGCAATCGATTTTTTATGGATAATCTTAGTGATTGCTGGATTAGGGTTATTACTGCCGATTGGGGATAATATTCACGGACTCGATCCCCTAGGCATTTTATATGCATTAGGTGCGGGTGTCGGTTGGGCATTGTATATTGTTTTCGGACAACGTGCAGGAAAAGGCTATGGCGCAGCGACAGTTTCTATTGGCTCACTTATCGCCGCCTTTATCTTTTTCCCTATTGGTATGCTACAAAGTAGCCCTGAGCTAGTTTTTAGTTGGTCTATATTACCTATTGGATTAGCTATTGCGATTTTATCTACCGCTTTTCCTTATACTTTGGAAATGATTGCACTTACCCGTTTACCGGCAAAAACCTTTGGGACATTGATGAGTTTAGAGCCTTGTATGGGGGCTTTTATTGGTATTATTTTCTTACATGAACATTTAACGTTAATACAATGGGTTGCGTTGGCATTTATTGTGTTAGCGTCAATTGGTTCCACTGCAACCATGAAAAGAAAAACCAAAATTGAAAAAGTAGAATAAATATTTATACAGTTTAACTTATTAATAAATAAAATATTAAATGAAAAGAGATCAGTTGATCTCTTTTTACTTATTAAATAATAACTTTACTTCCCTAACATTGCTATTTTAAGCATATTGTCTTATTCTAAATAGGCTATTTCGATAGATGACATTTTTATTAGTAATGCCCTATCAATTTAATAGTAGCAAGCGATAAGACTAACCATTAATAATCCACTATCATAATTAACAGAAATTAAGATATTGAGTTATTAATTATTTAGGGAGAACGATTATGAGTACTGCTAAATTAGTCAAATCCACACCTTCAGCCCTGCTTTATACCCGTAATAATGTTGATGACAGTGTTAAACTGCATACTATCGAACTACTGCAGCAAATGGTGACTCAGTTTATCGATTTGTCTCTCATTACCAAACAAGCACACTGGAATATGCGCGGTAGAAACTTTATTGCCGTACACGAAATGGTAGATGGTTTCCGTGATACCATCAATGAACATACTGATGAGTTTGCTGAGCGTTTAGTACAATTAGGTGGCACAGTCCTTGGTACACCACAAACTGTCAGTAAAAAAACACCTTTAAAAGCCTATCCACTCGATATTCATGATGTGCAAGATCACCTTAAAGCATTGGCTGATCGCTATGCGGTAGTCGCTAATGATATTCGTAAAGCGATTGATGAAGTTGAAGATGAAGATACTGCTGATATGTTTACCGCAGCATCCCGTGATCTAGATAAATTCTTATGGTTTATTGAAGCAAATATTGAAAACTAATTGCTTACTTAATCACATGTTTCTTACTGAAAAGGGCTACCAATATAGGTAGCCTTTTTATTATTCTGTTTTAGGTATATCTGGCTGATAAATAGGAAAGACAGGTAGCGCGGTTAATAGCCGTGAGCCGTAGTTTTTCGTTAATAAACGTCTATCATAAATAACAACTTCACCATGGCAATGATGGCTACGAATAAGACGCCCAACTTGCTGGATCAAATTAAATGATGCACTTGGTAAGCTTTGCACTTCAAAAGGATAACGTTTCAGTGATTTTAACCATTCCCCTTCCGTCACAATAACCGGATCAGTAACAGGTGGAAAAGCAATTTTATGAATATGTACTTGCGTTAAATAGTCACCTTTTAAATCTAACCCTTCAGCAAAAGATTGTAGCCCAATTAATACACTATTATCACCCGCATCAATACGCTTACAATGTGTCTCCACTAAACGATAACGCGGTTGATCTCCTTGGACTAAGAGACTCAAACGTAGATCTTTAACTTCCTCTAAAAAACCTTCCATCGCCCGTTGACTACTAAATAATACTAATTGCCCTCGATGGTGGTTTTCTACCATTCCTTGACGAAAATAGCGTGCCATCTCTTTTAAATGCGCTTTTTCATTCGCCATTGTCGGTTCATAACGCATTTTAGGGATAACGAGTTTCCCTTGCCTTTCATGTGTAAAAGGCGATGACAAGGTAATAAAACGATCATCAAAGTGTTCGCTTAGTCCTGTAAGCTCTTGAATACGCGAAAAACTGTTTAATGACCGTAGTGTGGCAGAAGTGATCACCACATGAGGAATATTTTTCCATAATAATTGTGTTAACTGTTCACTAACGCGAATACCAGCACAATGTAAATAGAGATGTGACTGCTTTTTATCATAACGACGAGTAAGCCATTTCGAAACGGGTGCTTTTGATGTCTGCTCTAATGTCGCAAGTCGCCATAGTTTTGCCATATTTTCCAGATAACCAACCATTCGGCTAGTGGTTAAAATCGCGCGATGTAAACGTACAACATCTTCTTTTGCTGTTCGCTCAGTTAAGTCGTTAAGAATCGACTCACCTAACATTTTTAAACCATCGGTTAGCTTAAATAAATCTTGGCAACATAACAGTAATTGTTCAGGTAATTGACCTAAGGGAAATAAATATTCATCATTTTCACTGCGCTCAGGCAATAACGCGCGGGTAAAATGTTCAACGTCTTGATAGGCTTCGCGCATTTTTGCAATATGAGCATCAAAACGAATGGGATCGGCTAATTTGGGTGGTTTGACTGGGATAAATTGTGCTAAATATTGGCTGACATGACGAGTCATATTATCAAGTTGCATATTTAATGCCGATAAGGTTATTTCCCCTTCAACTTCAAGCGCATCTCTAGCAACATCAGGAATATGATGCCCTTCATCTAACACTAATAAGATATTTTTTGCATCAGGTAACACCGATTCACTTTCCATCGCAGCCATCACAAGAGCATGATTGGTGATAACCACATCAACTTCGTCTATTTCTCGACGGGCCAGAAAAAAAGGACAGCGATGATAGTATTGGCAATTACGACCTAAGCAATTCATTTTATCTGTGCTAATCTTGCGCCATAAACTATCCGTTAATGCTCGTTTATGGTGATCACGCAAACCATCCCAACCAAAGCTGGTAAAATCGTGCTTTAACTCTTGGCAAATCTCCCTTTCCGCACTGGTTGCGACATCAACTTTATCTTCCAGCAAGAACATTAAATCAATTTGCTCACCTTCTGTTGCACAAATTGCCTCTAAATTACGGGGACATAAATAACGACCTCGCCCAAAAGCCCCAGTAAAAGTCAGGTCTGGAATAATTTTTTTTAGTAAAGGCAGATCTTTGCTGTAAATTTGATCTTGTAGCGCCACATTCGCCGTACTGATAATCAGTGGTTTTTTCTCTTCCCGACTGATAGCAATACCAGGAATAAGATAAGAGAGTGTTTTACCTACTCCTGTAGGCGCTTCAATAATTAGATGTCGCCCCGTTTCATCAGAAAATGTCTTCGCAACTTCAGCAATCATTTCGCGCTGAGGCGCTCGTGGAATAAAGCCTTCAATATGCTCAGGTAATGCTTTATACCATTGGCTGATTTGCATTTTTACAGATTGAGAAAGGGACATAACTACTCTATTTGTCATTAAAATAAGCGTTATTGTCGCATAATACTGTATAAAAATCAGTAGTCAGCTGCACTTACTCGCCTTTTTCATCAAATACTGCGTAACCCTACGAATTTATTGAGCGGTGTTATAGATTATTGATCCAACTCTTCATAGTATGAAAGAGAGCGGTATGCCAATTAAAAAGAACTTTATTAACCTTTATAAAAATAATACCTCTTGCGTTTTATTTCGCACCACAACACCAATTAAGAGATAATAAAATGACTTCTGCAAAGCGCCCTATTTTTAATTTAGAGTTAGACCTACTCAGAACTTTTGTTGCTGTTGCCGATGGTTCCACCTTTGCCGCAGCCGCTGAATCAGTTTGCCGAACACAATCTGCAGTCAGCCAACAAATGCAACGCCTTGAGTCATTAATAGGTAAAGAGCTTTTTGCTCGACAAGGGAGAAATAAAACATTAACCGAAGCAGGCACTCAACTGCTTAATTATGCTCGGCGGATTTTGCGCATTAATGATGAAGCATGTTTATCTTTATTGCATGAAGAAATTGATGGAATATTAAAGATTGGCTCTCCCGATGATACAGCAAACACAATCTTACCCGATCTACTTGCTCGTTTTTCAGGTGCTTATCCTCGTTTAATTATGGAGATTATTGTTAAACGTAGCCCTTTTTTAATGTCAATGTTGGAAAATAATGAGGTCGATTTAGCCATTTCTACAGAAGAGCATGTCGGTTACCCTAAAATTGTCTTACGCGTATCGCCTTCGTTATGGTATTGCGGTAAACATTTTAGATTTGATCTTGACGAACCGTTACCTTTAGTGGTTCTTGATGAACCAAGTACTTACCGTGATATGATGATAAATCACCTTGATCAACAAAATATTCGCTGGCGCATTGCCTATATTGCCACCACCTTATCTGGTGCCAGAGCGGCCGTTCGTGCTGGTTTAGGTATAATGGCACGCTCTATCGAGCTTTCTGGTGATGATTTACGTATTTTGGGTGAAAAAGAGGGATTACCGCCATTACCTGCTATTCGTTATAACCTTTATCTTAATGCCAATAGCCCGAGTAAAGCAGCTCAGATACTATTTGATTCATTAAAAAATGAGCAGAATGAAGTCATTAATCACGCAGATATTACCCTTCAAAACCACTAACTCATTAAGGAGACAAAAATGGCACTACAATAAATTGTCAGTGCCATTTATCAGGTGCAACTCATTTAAACAAAAGGTATCAGATTCATTATCTTGTCCCTGTGGATGCAGATAAAAGAGTTATGCCTCTACCCGTAATAATTGTGTAAGTAATGAAATAGGTATATTTTCAAAATTCATTATATTTTCAATCAGTTGATCAGCTTGTGTCTTTTTCATTACACACTTGGCATTATCATAAAACTTCGCTATTACATCCGTATCAACCATCGGATTTTCAGGGTTACCATACTGAATATCGATCCTTTCAGTTAATTGTTGCCCATTTTTCAATCTAACAAAGATTAATCCAGGAAAATAGCTCGGAAAGGGAATTTCATTTTCTGATGGATAACGATAGCTCACTTTTTTCGCCAATAGTTGGATATCGTTACGCTGTAAGTTTTCCGCTGAAAGCGATGATAAAGTTAACGCATTATCCAAAAAACCAATAGCAAATAACCAAGGTAAGCTAAATTTTGCCCCATAAGCTGTTTTTGGCGCCCATTTTGTTTCGAGTGGCTCACAAATTAATGCAGCAGCAACTGGATCAATCACACATTCTACTTGTTCAATTTCTTCCGCACTGATCCCTCTTTTAAGTAAACGACGTCCACAATCAACAGTAGCATGAGCAAAATGGCAAACCGGATAAGGTTTTATTGAAACATTTAAAAACTCCCATTGTTCACCTAATCCTTGTGCAACTTGTTCAGGGATCGCTTGCTCGCTGATCCCATGAGTATGATAAATACTGTATCGCCCTTCAAATATTGTCTCAGGCCCAGTCATTCCCCCTTTAGCTAACGAGGCTGCAATAATACCGGATTGAGCGGCCCATCCGGCATGAAAACATTTTGCCGATGAGCTATTAGTCAGATATTCAGCGATACCCGCTGCTTGACTTGCCGTTAGTCCTAACGCATTTACCGCCTGCTGTGACGTAAGTTTTAATAATGAAGCCGCACATGCTGTTGCACCGAAGATCCCAGCAATCGCCGTTGCATGAAATCCACGTTGATGGAAACCACTGTGACTCGCTAAACCAACCCGTGCAGCAACTTCCCAACCAATAACCCAAGCCGTTAATATTTCTTCATTTGAGGCGTTTAATGTTTCCCCTAACGCAAAAGCTATCGGTGTTAATACAGCACTACCGTGAGTAATAGAATCAGTATGTGTATCATCGAAATCTAATGCATGTGCAGCAATACCATTGGCTAAGGCTGCTGCAGTGGTATTAGCTGTCTGCATACTTCCCCAAATGGGGATCTTACCTTGGCTATCGGGTAAAAGAGTAATCCCATGACGTCCTTGTTTCGAGCTAGATTGTGTACTCCCTGCAAGTGCTACACCTAATGTATCTAATAAATGTAATTTGGCTCGAGCTATCAGTTGCGTTGGAAGCTGTGAAAATGTCGTTGTAGTAATAAAATTAGCTACATGCTGACTCAATGTCATATAAATACCTCAATGCTGATAATAACAAAGCCAGTTATCACTGGCTTTTTATGAGATTTCATTCCATCAATTAATCATTTAACCAGCCGGAAGCTTTTGTTTGAGCGACTACACGATCAACTTGCTCAGGAGCATTACCAACATAGGTAGTTGGATCTAGCAAAGCATTTAACTCTTCTTGTGAAATATGGTCACGAATACGAGTATCACGATTAATAGCTTCTACGAAAGTAATCCCCTCTTCTTGTCCAGACATTGACGCTTCATACACAATTTCGTGAGCAGTTTGTTTGCCTGCTTTATCGGACAGAGCAAACATCACACGTTCTGCTAACATAAACCCACCTAAGATATCCATGTTGTGACGCATTTTTTCAACATGAACATTTAGCCCACCTAGTACTGTTTTCATATTATCCAAGATAACAGATAACATCAGACACATTTCTGGCATAATCTTCCACTCCATCTTCCAGATAGCACCATCACGTTCATGTTGATGTTTCATCATATCCGTTAATACAGAAAGATTAGCTTTTAAGGTATTACTTACACAGGCGGCATTTTCAACAATAGCTGGATTGCGTTTATGTGGCATAGTTGAAGAGCCAACTTGCCCTTTACCAAAAGGCTCTGAAAGCTCATCAATTTCATTGTGTGCTAATATTAAGATCTCGTTAGCTATTTTCCCTAACGTTCCACTAATTAATCCAATTAACATACCATATTCACTAAATCTATCACGTGCTGGTTGCCATGAGATTTCCGGTATACCTAATCCTAAGCGTTTTAATACGCGTTTTTCTAATTCATCAGCTTTATCGCTTAAAGAAGCTTTAGTCCCGACAGCACCGACTACACTGCCAACAAATAGACGAGGTTCCACCTCTTTAAGTCGTTGATAATGACGCGCTAACTCTGTCAACCAAATTGCTGTTTTATGCCCAAATGTGATTGGTAACGCTTGTAACGCTAAAGTGCGTCCAACCATAGGTGTATTGCGGTGTTTTTCACTTAAAGAAAGTAATGAACGACCTAATATTTTAATATCACGTAAAAAAGTTTGATGAGCAGCTTTAAGTTGTAGCACTAAGCCTGTATCAATAACATCTTGTGTAGTCGGCCCAAAATGAACATATTCTCCATAATGTTCAGAACAAGCATATTCTAAGCCTCGAATAGTAGGTACTAATGGATGTCGAGTAAGACGAACTTGTTCTAATACATAATCCATATCTAATTTTTCAAGTTTTGCACTCTGTACAATAACCTCAGCCGCCTTTTGAGGAATTAAACCAAGCTCAGCTTGTTCTATTGCTAATGCTGCTTCATAATCAAGCCAATTTTGCATTCTAGTTTTGTCAGAAAAAATAGTTCTCATTTCTTCTGTTGACCATAAGTTTTTTAATAAAACAGAATCAAACACACTAGTTCCCATAATTATTTCCCCTGTTAAAAGAATAATAAAAAATCGTTTTTAAAATAAAACGAGTTGTTAGCTTGTTACTTTATTTATGCAATAGAATTTTAATAAAAACACTTTGATAATTTTAATCTAATTTAAAGAATTTCTAATCAATTGA
>NZ_CAWQOK010000164.1:0-13278 GCF_963896075.1 Proteus sp. G4415 | reverse complement strand
GCTACTTTGCCAGTGTTTGTGCTGATTTTGATGTTGAACTGGTTGAAATGGATGGGGAACGGGATCACGTTCATTTACTGATTAATTACCCGCCAAAACTGGCGATATCTAATCTGGTTAACAGCCTTAAAGGGGTATCGAGTCGATTACTTCGACGTGATCGTCCTGATATTGCCCAATGTGATTACTACAAGGGGGTTCTTTGGTCGCCGAGTTATTTCGCGGGGAGTTGTGGTGGCGCACCAATATCCATTATCCGCCAGTACATTGAGCAACAGGAAACACCGAGTTAGTTAAAAAACCGCGCCTTATATCCCCGACCTGAAGGACGGGGTTTTACGGTGCTTTGGATAAATGCAGTGGTTTTGAGAAGTTTCAATCTTATCTCAGATAGAGGTAACAAGTTGACAAAAAAATGATGGCAAAAACAAGAAAAAACTCCCAAGATAATTATCTTAGATCCTGATCCATAATTATAAAGAGGTTTTCAAATGGAAGTTTTTTTATTGAGTAATGGGAAGATTGCCGGGGACCCACAATGGTTAAGTTACGCCAAAGATAATATCGACAGCATGATTAAAAAGCGTGGTATTCGTTCTGCCGTGCTTATTGCATATGCGGTTATTCGTTCTGATCACGACCAACGTGCTCGTGAATTATCAGAAGTATTAGGTATTGAAGTGACTTGTATTGAACATTTTGATTCAGAAGTGGAAGCCATTAACAATGCTGAGTGTATTTTAGTTAGTGGGGGGAATACGTGGTTATTAAACCAAATGCTGCATGAGAAAGGATTAGTGGTTCCTATCCAGCGTGCAGTTCGTGAACGTAATATCCCTTATATCGGTTGGAGTGCGGGTTGTAATGTTGCCACTCCGACTATCCGTACTACAAATGATATGCCTGTGCGCTGTTCTGTTGTTATGCCTTCACTGGGATTATTCCCTGTACAAATTAACCCGCACTATATTGATGCCACCATTAGTGGACATATGGGCGAAACTCGAGATGAGCGTATTGCGGAGTTTTGTGCGATGAACCCAGACGAGATAGTGGTTGCCATTCGTGAAGGTAGTTACTTATATATTCAGGGTGAAGAGTTACGTTATTACAGCGCTAAAAATGAAGGCTTTAAAATTTTCCAACATGGAAAAACTTTTCCAGAACAATTTGATACAAAAATGTTGGCAAAATGGGTTCCATTTCGCTGTTTATAATAATAATTTGCAATCTCATATAAAAGGCATTGCTTTTTAGTGAGTTATGCGTTTAGCTTATAGTGTTTCAAAGAGGGCTTTGCCCTCTTTTCTCTCACTCACTGGCTCGTAAGATTATGATGAAATACCGCGATTTAAGAGATTTCCTTTCATTACTCGAAGAAAAAGGTGAATTAAAACGCATCACCTTTGAAATAGATCCCTACCTTGAAATGACCGAAATAGCGGACAGAACATTACGTGCTGGTGGGCCTGCACTGTTATTTGAAAATCCTAAAGGGTTTGATATGCCAGTGCTATGTAATTTATTTGGTACACCTGAGCGTGTTGCTATGGGGATGGGGCAAGATGATGTTAAAGCCTTACATGAAGTGGGTAAGCTATTAGCATTTTTAAAAGAGCCTGATCCTCCGAAAGGATTTCGTGATCTTTTTGATAAGTTACCTAAATTTAAGCAAGTTTTAAATATGCCAACTAAGCGCCTGAGCAAAGCCCCTTGTCAGGAGGTTGTGTTAACTGGCGATGATGTTGATTTAACTAAGATCCCCGTGATGCATTGTTGGCCTGAAGATGCAGCACCTTTGATTACATGGGGACTTACAGTAACGCGAGGGCCATTTAAAGAGCGCCAGAATTTAGGTATTTATCGCCAACAAGTGCTTGGCAAAAATAAAGTGATTATGCGTTGGTTATCTCATCGCGGTGGCGCGTTAGATTTCCAAGAATGGTGTCAAAAACACCCAGGAGAACGTTTTCCCGTTTCTGTTGCATTAGGAGCTGATCCTGCGACAATTTTAGGTGCCGTAACGCCAGTACCAGATACATTATCTGAATATGCCTTTGCTGGATTATTGCGAGGTAATAAAACAGAAGTCGTTAAATGCCTTTCCAATGACTTGGAAGTCCCGGCAAGTGCTGAAATTATTCTCGAAGGGTATATTGAACCCGGTGAGCTTGCACCAGAAGGGCCATATGGTGATCATACTGGTTATTATAATGAGATTGACTCTTTTCCAGTATTTACCATAACACATCTAACACGTCGTAAAGATGCTATCTATCACTCTACTTATACAGGGCGTCCACCGGATGAGCCGGCAGTATTAGGCGTTGCGCTTAATGAAGTATTAGTACCGATATTACAAAAACAATTTCCTGAGATTGTCGATTTTTATTTACCTCCTGAAGGTTGCTCTTATCGTTTAGCGGTTGTGACCATGAAAAAGCAGTATGCAGGTCACGCTAAACGCGTAATGATGGGAGTTTGGTCTTATTTGCGACAATTTATGTATACTAAATTTGTGATTGTTTGCGATGATGATGTGAATGCAAGAGATTGGAAAGATGTGATTTGGGCTATCACAACTAGAATGGATCCCGCAAGAGATACCATTATGATGGAAAATACGCCAATTGATTATCTTGATTTTGCTTCACCTGTTTCAGGTTTAGGCTCCAAAATGGGGTTAGATGCGACCAATAAATGGCCCGGTGAAACAGAGAGAGAGTGGGGGCGACCTATCGTAATGACGGATGAAATAAAACAGCGGGTCGATACTATTTGGGAACAGCTCGATATTGTTAAATAATAATAGAGGAACAACATGGCGATACTGAACTGTAAAGTCTCACTCGTTGAGCCGATAACAGATACGGTGTATCGGGTAAGATTATTACCTGATGGCCCATTTGATTTTCAGGCTGGACAATACCTTTTAGCGGTTATGGATGAGCGAGATAAGCGCCCATTCTCTATTGCCTCTATTCCCGAAAATAAAGACTTTATTGAGCTTCATATTGGCGCGTCAGATCTGAATCTTTACGCAATGGCTGTGCTCGATCTTATTTTAGAAACTCAACAATTAAAGATTGATATTCCCCATGGTAATGCGTGGTTTAGACAACAGAGCCAACGTCCTTTGTTGCTTATCGCAGGAGGAACAGGATTTTCTTATACTCACTCTATCTTGCTAGCGGCATTACAAGAAAATCCTCAACGTGCGATAACGCTTTATTGGGGAGGACGAGAGCAGGTACATCTTTATGATCTTAATGAGTTGCAAGATTTAACGGAAAAGTATCCCTCATTATCAGTCGTACCTGTTGTTGAACAACCTGATGACGCTTGGCGTGGTAGAAAAGGGACTGTATTAACGGCAATTAGTGAAGATTTTGGCGATTTATCATCCTATGATATTTATATCGCAGGACGTTTTGAAATGGCTAAAATAGCGCGAGATCGTTTTTGTAATGAGCGTAATGCTGATAGAGAACGCTTATTTAGTGATGCTTTTGAGTTTATTTAATAAGCAATAACGATAAAAAAACCATAAAAAAACCATAAAAAAACCATAAAAAAACCCGCCCCTGACGGCGGGAAAATGGTTAAAAAACCAAGCAATCAAACATGTCAACCAAGTGATATTACTCAAAATGAAAAATCATCTTGATTAAACTCGCTCAATAATGGTTGCTATCCCTTGGCCTAATCCAATACACATTGTCGCTAATCCTAATTGTGCATCTTTACGCTCCATAATATTTAATAGCGTGGTGGTTATTCTGGCACCAGAACAACCTAATGGATGCCCAAGTGCAATAGCACCACCATTAAGATTGATTTTGTCATCAATGCTATCGAGTAAGTTCATTTTTTTCATGCAAGCTAAGGATTGCGCTGCAAAGGCTTCGTTAAGTTCAAAGATATCAATATCACTGAGGGTTAACCCTGCTTTCTTTAGCGCTATTTCAGTGGCAGGAACGGGACCATATCCCATGATTGCCGGATCACAACCTGTTACCGCCATCGAACGAATAATTGCACGGGGTTTTAAATGATGTTGCTTAGCATAACTTTCGCTCGTGATAAACATCGCGGATGCCCCATCAGAGACGGCCGATGAATTCCCCGCAGTGACGGAGCCCGTGGCGGGATCAAACACGGGTCTAAGTTGTGCTAATTCATCAAGGCTTGGGTTATAACGGATAACTTCATCCGTGCTGACGCGTATAAAATCTCCTGCTGTATCATGACCATTAATGGCAACAAGTTCGTTGTCAAAATAGCCTTTTTGGGTCGCGAGGGCGGCTAAATGGTGTGAGCGATAGGCGAATTTGTCTTGTTCTTCACGAGATATTTGAAATGATTTTGCTAACATTTCTGCAGTTAACCCCATTGAGAATGAAGCCTTTGCCACAGAAAGATTTAATGCTGGGTTAAAGTCAGCATTATAGGTCATCGGTACATGACCCATATGTTCAACGCCACCAATTAAAGCAACTTGGCTCTCTCCTAACATAATTTGGCGAGCACCGTCATGCAAGGCTTGCATCGAAGAGCCACATAAACGATTGACGGTTACTGCCGGAACTTTATGTGGTAATTCTGCTAATAGTGCGGCATTACGTGCAATATTAAAGCCTTGCTCTAAAGTTTGTTGCACACAGCCCCAAATCACATCGCCAATATCATTGGGATCAATATCAGGGTTACGCTTAAGCAAAGCTTGCATTAATTGCGCAGAGAGATTTTCAGCTCTTACATGGCGAAATGCTCCACCTTTTGAACGTCCCATTGGGGTGCGAACACCATCAATTATGACAACCTTTTCCATTTCTTCTCTCCTTAAGCGAGTTCTCTGATGTTAACATCTACTTTTGCAGGCTTTGGATAGTAGGTTTCGTTACGTAATGCTTTTTGTTTTAAGCTCTCAGGAATTTGGTAAAGTGGCCCTAACTCTGAGTATTGCTCTGCATTTGCAACAAATTGTGCTAATCCAATGGTATCGAGGTAACGGAAGACACCACCACGGAAAGGAGGGAAGCCTAAACCATACACTAATGCAATATCGGCTTCTGCAGGTGAGGCGATAATGCCTTCATCTAAGCAGCGAATAACTTCATTGATCATTGGGATCATCATACGAGCAATAATAGTGTCTTGGTTAAATTCCTGTTTTTTGCCGACATGATGTTCAATAAGGCTGTGAATATCGTTATCTACCTGCTTTTGTTTTTTACCACGCTTATCAATAGTGTAGTCATAGAACCCATGATTATTTTTCTGACCATAGCGTTGTTGTTGATATAAAAGCGCAATAACGTCTTTATCAATACTGCCCATTCTGTCTGGGAAACCTTGAGCCATCACTGCTTGAGCATGATTCGCTGTATCGATACCGACAACATCCAGTAAATAAGCCGGACCCATTGGCCAGCCAAAGGCTTTTTCCATCACTTTATCTACAGCAATAAAATCAGCACCATCTCTTAATAAAAGAGAAAACCCGGCGAAATAAGGGAAGAGCACGCGATTGACAAAGAACCCCGGGCAGTCATTAACAATGATTGGCGTTTTACCCATTTTGCTAGCATAACTGACAATGCGATTAATCGTCTCTTCGCTGGTTTTTTCACCTTTAATGATCTCAACTAAAGGCATGCGGTGAACGGGATTAAAGAAGTGCATTCCACAGAAATTTTCAGGGCGTGTTAGTGATTTGGCAAGTAGCGAAATGGGGATTGTTGAGGTATTCGAAGCAAGTACAGCATGATCAGCAAGGAGCGCTTCGGTTTCAGCAAGTACAGAGGCTTTTACTTTAGGGTTTTCAACCACCGCTTCGACCACAATTTGTGCATCAGCTACACTGGCATAGTTTAGGGTAGGATGAATAGAGGCGAGGGTTTTTGCCATATCAACGGCACTCATACGTCCTTTTTCTTGACGTTTTTGTAACAGACTGAGTGCTTCTGTCATACCCAATTCAAGGGAGTTGGCATTAATATCTTTCATGGTAACAGGAATGCCTTTTAGTGCAGATTGATAGGCAATTCCGCCACCCATGATCCCCGCGCCTAATACTGCCGCTTGTTTTGGCAAGCTAGCATGACGCTTTTTAGTAATGCCTTTCACATATTGATCATTAAGGAAAATACCCACTAATGCTTTGGCAACATCGGTGCGGGTCAGTTTGACAAAGTTTTCTGTTTCCAATTCAAGTGCCGCTTTTCTATCTAGAAATGCGGCTTTTTCTATCGTATTAACGGCGGTCATTGGGGCTGGATAATGAGGGCCTGCGACTTTCATCACCATGCCTTTTGCCACAGCAAATGACATTTTATGTTCAAGTTCCGTTAATCTTAACGCCACAGTTTTAGGTTGACGAGCAGCTTGCCAGTCAAATTTGCCATCAATGGCTTGCTCTATCAGTGAAATGGCGCTTTCTTTTAGCTTATCAACAGGGACAATAGCTTGAATTAAGCCATTCTTAAGTGCCGTTTCGGCATTAATATCTTTACCCGCGGTAATAATTTCTAAGGCATTATCAACGCCAATAAGGCGAGGTAGCCGAACAGAGCCACCAAAACCCGGCATAATACCAAGTTTTGTTTCGGGTAAACCAATGCGTAAATCCGGTGATGCAATACGAAAATCCGTTGCTAATACACATTCACAGCCACCGCCTAGGGCGTAGCCATTAATGGCAGAAACTGTAGGAACGGGGAGATCTTCTAATCGATTGAAAATATGATTAGCAAAATGTAGCCATTGTGTCAGTTCTTCAACCGGTGCATCAAAAAGTGATAAAAATTCGGTAATATCGGCACCAACAATAAAGGCGGGTTTTTCTGAACGTAAAATAACCCCTTTTAGATCAGATGTGTTTTCTAATACTGTTAACGCTTCGCTTAACATTGCCACCGTTTTTGTATCTAATTTATTAATAGAACCGCTAGCATTGAAAACGAGCTCAACAATACCTTGCTTCACCCAATCGGCTTGAATATTTTCGCTTTGATAGAGCATTTGTATTCTCCCTAAAGTATAAACTGGTATGACCAGATAATTAGAGTGTGAATACAATGTTAATTAATTGCAAATATTTGATTAAGGAAATGTAGGGCTGATCACAATGAAATTATCTAATATATTGATTTTTATATGATTGGTTTAAATGAATAAATCAGCATAATTAAGGATCGTAAAAACATAGTAATAAGTCATGGTAAGCTATTTTTGCTATGGTGTTACCCTGTAAAAGAGTTGGCGTGTTAAGCTGAATAATTAACAATAAATAAAGATAGGTGATTAGTAATGGAAAAATTGCTTTCTCTGTATCAAGAACATATCAAAACACTACAAAATCGTACTCGTGATGCTTTATCTAGACACCACCTTGATAATGTCTTGATTCACTCTGGTGAACCTATTGGTGTTTTCCTTGATGATAGTGATTACCCTTTTAAAGTGAATGCACACTTTAAAGCGGGGGTGCCAGTAACTGATGTGCCACATTGTTGGTTATTGGTTGATGGTGTCAATAAACCAAAACTCTGGTTCTATTCACCTGTTGATTATTGGCATAGTGTTGAAGCTTTACCAAGTAGCTATTGGACCCATGAAATTGAGCTGATCCATTTAAAAAATGTCGATGATATTCAAAAAGAGCTAGCACCTTTTATTAATAAAAATACTGCTTATATTGGGCCAAATACACAACGGGCTGATTCATTAGGTGTCAGTCTTGATAATGTTAATAACCAATCTCTTCTTAACTATTATCATTATTATCGTGCTTATAAAACGGGTTATGAACTGGCATGTATGCGCGAAGCGCAGAAAATGGCAGTCAATGGACATATCGCCGCTCGTGAGGCATTCCAAGCTGAGTTAAGTGAATTTGATATTAATATGGCTTATTTAATGGCAACAGGACATCGGGACACAGATGTACCTTATGGCAATATTGTTGCATTAAATGAACATGCTGCTGTTTTGCATTACACCAAATTAGATCATCAATCGCCAGATGAATATCGTAGTTTCCTCATTGATGCGGGAGCAGAGTATAATGGGTATGCTGCGGATATTACGCGTACTTATTCAGCGAAAGAAAATCATGAATTTACTGCTTTAGTCAAAGATATGAATGATGCGCAACAGGCATTGATAGCGACAATGAAAGCGGGAGTACGCTACAGCGAATATCATATTCAAATGCATCAACGTATTGCCGGATTATTACATAAATACGGTATTGTTAAGGGGATTAGCGAAGAAGAGATGGTGAGTGAAGGATTAACAACTCCCTTCTTACCACATGGATTAGGCCATGCGCTAGGTTTACAAGTTCATGATGCGGGTGGATTTATGCAGGATGATAAAGGGACTCATTTAGCTGCGCCAGCCATGTATCCTTTCTTACGTTGTACACGTATTGTAGAGCCGGGAATGGTACTTACCATTGAGCCAGGATTCTATTTTATTGATTCGTTATTAGCACCTTGGCGTGAAGGGAAATATCGTAGTCATTTTGATTGGCATTTGATTGAACACTTCAAGCCTTTTGGTGGCATTCGTATTGAAGATAATATTATTATCCACGATAACAAAATTGAAAATATGACAAGAGACTTACATTTAGCCTGATGAAAGCTTATTTGATCCCCGCTGAAACGGTAGAATTCAGTGAAGAAATAAAGAAGAGCCGTTTTATTACATTTATTGCTCATACTGAAGGGATTGAGGCTGCCAAAGCGTATATCCAATCAATTAAAGCGCAGTTTCCCGATGCTCGGCATCATTGTTGGGCATTTGTTGCCGGAAGACCTGATGATTCACAACAGTTAGGTTTTTCTGATGATGGTGAACCAACAGGCACGGCGGGAAAACCTATTCTAGCACCCCTGTTAGGGAGTGGTATGGGAGAGGTGACTGCAGTTGTGGTACGTTATTTCGGCGGGATCAAATTAGGCACTGGTGGATTAGTACGTGCTTATGGCAGTGGGGTACAGCAGGCATTAAAACTTTTGCCAACGAAAACCAAAGTACCTCAGCGCCGATTTCTTGTGGAGTGTGAATATTCCTTAGTGTCATTACTTGAGCAAGTTATTGCAGAATATCAAGGGAAGATCCTCTCTAGTGAATATACTGATAAAGTCACTTTTGAACTATCATTGCCAGCAGTAGAGAGTGAAAAAGTTGAAAGTAAACTACGCGATATCAGTCGTGGCAGTATGCAATTAATATGTTTAGAACCGAATGAATAATCGTTGCTACCAAGGAAATCGCTAAATGCATTTTCGTTCAATAACCCGAATTGTTGGGCTACTTGTTATTTTATTCTCTGTCACGATGATCATCCCCGGTATCGTTGCGTTGATCTATCGGGATGGTGCAGGACGAGCATTTAGTCAGACATTTATTGTCGCTCTTATTATTGGGCTAATGTTGTGGATCCCCAATCGAAACAATAAAAGTGATCTAAAACCCAAAGAAGGTTTTCTTATTGTGGTTTTATTTTGGACTGTGTTAGGCAGCGTAGGGGCATTGCCTTTTATTTTTTCGGAACAACCTCATCTATCGATTACCGATGCCTTTTTTGAATCTTTTTCCGGATTAACAACCACAGGGGCTACGACACTTGTTGGGTTGGATAGCTTACCTAAAGCGATTTTATTTTATCGCCAAATGCTGCAATGGTTAGGGGGAATGGGGATCATCGTATTAGCGGTGGCCATTCTTCCACTGTTAGGCGTTGGGGGAATGCAGCTTTATCGGGCAGAAATGCCGGGGCCTTTGAAAGACAATAAAATGCGCCCAAGGATCGCAGAAACTGCGAAAGCATTGTGGCTGATTTATGTCTTACTCACTATTATTTGTGCCCTTGCGTTGTGGATTGCGGGTATGGACGTGTTTGATGCTATCTCGCATAGTTTTTCTACTATTGCAATCGGTGGATTTTCTACCCATGATGCAAGCATTGGCTATTTTAATAGTCCAACAATTAACGTCATTATTGGTGTTTTTCTATTAATTTCAGGGTGTAACTTTGCTTTACACTTTTCGGTTTTAACAGGGCGAAGCCTCAATATTTATTGGCGAGATCCTGAATTTCGCATGTTTATCTTTATACAGCTCGGATTAGTGATTATTTGTAGCCTTATTCTATGGCTCTATTCGGTATATGACTCTGGATGGACAACAATTAATCAAGCTTTTTTCCAAGTTGTTTCAATGGCAACAACCGCAGGGTTTGCAACAGATAGTTTTGCCCAGTGGCCAACTTTTTTACCTCTGTTACTGTTGTGCTCTGCCTTTATCGGGGGCTGTGCTGGTTCAACAGGGGGGGGATTAAAAGTAATCCGTATCTTACTGCTATTTTTACAAGGCTCTCGTGAATTAAAACGTCTTGTACACCCTAATGCGGTTTATACGATTAAACTAGGACATCGAGCATTACCAGAGCGTATTATAGAAGCGGTTTGGGGCTTTTTCTCAGCATATGCTTTAGTGTTTATTATTAGCTTAATGCTGTTAATAGCGACAGGTGTTGATGAGTTTTCTGCTTTTTCTGCTATTGCTACAACACTTAATAATTTGGGTCCAGGATTAGGTATTGTTGCTGATAACTTTACAACAATGAATCCAGCCGCTAAGTGGATACTTGTTGTCACCATGTTATTTGGCCGATTAGAAGTTTTCACATTATTGGTTTTATTTACACCAACATTTTGGCGTGATTAACCAAAAACAAGGAGTGATGTATGAGCGCGCTGTTGCTGTACTGCAGTACAGATGGTCAAACTAAAAAAATAATGACGCACATAGCTAATAAACTAAGACAACAGGGCTATGAATGTGATGTAAGAGATTTAACTGCTGTTCACCATAGCCTTAATTTATCTGCTTATAATAAAGTGTTAGTTGGGGCATCAATTAGATATGGCTATTTTAATAAAGTACTGGATAAATTTATTACCCAACACCTTTCTCAATTAAATAGTATGCCATCCGCCTTCTTTGGGGTGAATCTTACGGCAAGAAAAGCTGAAAAGAGTACGCCCGAAACCAATGCTTATATGCGTAAGTTTTTAGATAAGACTCCATGGAAACCTAGATTAACAGGTGTTTTTGCAGGCGCGCTTCTTTACCCACGTTATAAATGGATTGATAGAGTGATGATCCAGCTTATTATGAAGATGACTAAGGGTGAAACCGATCCAACAAAAGAAATCGAATATACTGATTGGAATAAAGTTAGCGAATTTGCGACAAAATTTTCCAAAATTGAGTGATATTTGTTCGTTGTGACCTGTTTTTTGTACGCATTGTTGGGGTTTTAATCGAACGGTAAATTTTTTTCAAAAAACACTTGCGCTAATCTGAGAAGCCCCTATAATGCGCACCCACTGACCGACGATGAGCTGACAACAGCAACGACGGAAAGGGAAGAGAAAAGAAAAAAGTTTGAAAAAACTCTTGACTCTTCAGAGGAATAGCGTAATATACGCCTCCTCGCAACAACGCAGAAGACCGGAAACGGCAGCGACAGTTGCACTGCTCTTTAACAAATTATCAGACAATCTGTGTGGGCACTCGCAGAGACGATATCTTCTAAAAAAATTAGATGTATCAAGTCTTGAAGAGTGACTAACAAGTTAATTCATATAATGAATAAGCTAAGTTTTCGATTTCTTTGAGCATCAAACACTTTTAATTGAAGAGTTTGATCATGGCTCAGATTGAACGCTGGCGGCAGGCCTAACACATGCAAGTCGAGCGGTAACAGGAGAAAGCTTGCTTTCTTGCTGACGAGCGGCGGACGGGTGAGTAATGTATGGGGATCTGCCCGATAGAGGGGGATAACTACTGGAAACGGTGGCTAATACCGCATAATGTCTACGGACCAAAGCAGGGGCTCTTCGGACCTTGCACTATCGGATGAACCCATATGGGATTAGCTAGTAGGTGGGGTAAAGGCTCACCTAGGCGACGATCTCTAGCTGGTCTGAGAGGATGATCAGCCACACTGGGACTGAGACACGGCCCAGACTCCTACGGGAGGCAGCAGTGGGGAATATTGCACAATGGGCGCAAGCCTGATGCAGCCATGCCGCGTGTATGAAGAAGGCCTTAGGGTTGTAAAGTACTTTCAGCGGGGAGGAAGGTGATAAGGTTAATACCCTTATCAATTGACGTTACCCGCAGAAGAAGCACCGGCTAACTCCGTGCCAGCAGCCGCGGTAATACGGAGGGTGCAAGCGTTAATCGGAATTACTGGGCGTAAAGCGCACGCAGGCGGTCAATTAAGTCAGATGTGAAAGCCCCGAGCTTAACTTGGGAATTGCATCTGAAACTGGTTGGCTAGAGTCTTGTAGAGGGGGGTAGAATTCCATGTGTAGCGGTGAAATGCGTAGAGATGTGGAGGAATACCGGTGGCGAAGGCGGCCCCCTGGACAAAGACTGACGCTCAGGTGCGAAAGCGTGGGGAGCAAACAGGATTAGATACCCTGGTAGTCCACGCTGTAAACGATGTCGATTTAGAGGTTGTGGTCTTGAACCGTGGCTTCTGGAGCTAACGCGTTAAATCGACCGCCTGGGGAGTACGGCCGCAAGGTTAAAACTCAAATGAATTGACGGGGGCCCGCACAAGCGGTGGAGCATGTGGTTTAATTCGATGCAACGCGAAGAACCTTACCTACTCTTGACATCCAGCGAATCCTTTAGAGATAGAGGAGTGCCTTCGGGAACGCTGAGACAGGTGCTGCATGGCTGTCGTCAGCTCGTGTTGTGAAATGTTGGGTTAAGTCCCGCAACGAGCGCAACCCTTATCCTTTGTTGCCAGCACGTAATGGTGGGAACTCAAAGGAGACTGCCGGTGATAAACCGGAGGAAGGTGGGGATGACGTCAAGTCATCATGGCCCTTACGAGTAGGGCTACACACGTGCTACAATGGCAGATACAAAGAGAAGCGACCTCGCGAGAGCAAGCGGAACTCATAAAGTCTGTCGTAGTCCGGATTGGAGTCTGCAACTCGACTCCATGAAGTCGGAATCGCTAGTAATCGTAGATCAGAATGCTACGGTGAATACGTTCCCGGGCCTTGTACACACCGCCCGTCACACCATGGGAGTGGGTTGCAAAAGAAGTAGGTAGCTTAACCTTCGGGAGGGCGCTTACCACTTTGTGATTCATGACTGGGGTGAAGTCGTAACAAGGTAACCGTAGGGGAACCTGCGGTTGGATCACCTCCTTACCTAAGAGATACGTGTTATGTG
>NZ_CAWQOK010000163.1:0-31064 GCF_963896075.1 Proteus sp. G4415 | reverse complement strand
TGTCTAAAGAAAAATTTGAACGTTCAAAACCGCACGTTAACGTTGGTACTATCGGCCACGTTGACCACGGTAAAACAACTCTGACTGCTGCAATCACTACAGTTTTAGCTAAAACTTACGGTGGTGCTGCTCGTGCATTCGACCAAATCGATAATGCGCCAGAAGAAAAAGCGCGTGGTATCACCATCTCTACTTCACACGTAGAATACGATACTCCAACTCGCCACTACGCACACGTAGACTGCCCAGGTCACGCCGACTATGTTAAAAACATGATCACTGGTGCTGCGCAAATGGACGGAGCTATTCTGGTAGTAGCAGCAACTGATGGTCCAATGCCACAAACTCGTGAGCACATCCTGTTAGGTCGTCAGGTTGGTGTTCCTTACATCATCGTATTCCTGAACAAATGTGACATGGTAGATGATGAAGAGCTGTTAGAATTAGTTGAAATGGAAGTTCGTGAACTTCTGTCTCAATACGATTTCCCAGGTGATGACACTCCAGTAATCCGTGGTTCAGCGCTGAAAGCACTGGAAGGCGAAGCAGAGTGGGAAGCAAAAATTGTTGAATTAGCAGAAGCACTGGATTCTTATATCCCAGAGCCAGAGCGTGCAATTGACAAACCATTCCTGTTACCAATCGAAGATGTATTCTCAATCTCAGGTCGTGGTACAGTAGTTACTGGTCGTGTAGAGCGTGGTATCATCAAAGTAGGTGATGAAGTTGAGATTGTTGGTATCAAAGAAACCGCAAAAACAACTTGTACTGGCGTTGAAATGTTCCGTAAATTACTTGACGAAGGTCGTGCAGGTGAGAACGTAGGTGTTCTGCTGCGTGGTACAAAACGTGAAGAAATCGAACGTGGACAAGTACTGGCGAAACCAGGTTCAATCAACCCACACAACAAATTTGAATCAGAAGTTTATATTCTGAGCAAAGATGAAGGTGGTCGTCACACGCCATTCTTCAAAGGCTACCGTCCACAGTTCTACTTCCGTACAACTGACGTAACTGGTACTATCGAATTACCAGAAGGCGTAGAAATGGTAATGCCAGGCGACAACGTGAACATGATCGTTGAACTGATCCACCCAATCGCAATGGACGAAGGTTTACGCTTCGCAATCCGTGAAGGTGGCCGTACAGTAGGTGCGGGTGTTGTTGCTAAAGTATTAGGTTAATTACTCGGTAATTTTCCTAAAGAAGGGCATCAATTGATGCCCTTTTTATGCGTTGTTTGAAAAAGAACCTATCTCATCACTAGTTTTCTGGAAATTATTGGTGAGATAGGCTCTGATACAACGAATTGAGTCCAGTATCTTGCAGATACGAATGTCATAGAGATATGACGCTGTGTCAGATGCAATCATAGTTTATTTATGGTTAGTCTGATTTGTTTTGCTCTTGCGAGGCAAGCTGGCTATTTATTTACATCATATGGACAGGTTAATTTATGAGTGCGAATAGCGGAGCTCAAGATAGCAAACGCGGTGGTGATATCGCTAAGTGGATCATTACCGTCTTATTGCTGGTAGTAGCAGTGGGTGGCAACTATCTTTATCGTGAATTTAACCTTGCGTTGCGGGCTTTAGCGGTTGTTATTCTGTTCGCGGCTGCGGGCGGAGTTGCGTTGTGGACAACACAAGGTAAAGCAACACTAGCATTTGCTCGCGAAGCTCGAATTGAAATGCGTAAGGTAGTATGGCCAACGCGTCAAGAAACATTGCAGACAACATTAATCGTTGCTGCGGTGACGGCTATTGTGTCATTGGTTCTTTGGGGACTGGATGGCATTCTGGTTCGTTTAGTTTCATTTATTACTGGCCTGTGAGGTGTTCATGACTGATTCTCCTAAAAAACGCTGGTATGTTATTCAAGCCTTTTCAGGCTTCGAAGGCCGTGTAGCACAGTCTCTGCGTGAACATATCAAATTAAACGAAATGGAAGACTCATTTGGCGAAGTTATGGTTCCAACAGAAGAAGTTGTTGAGATCCGTAGCGGACAGCGCCGTAAAAGTGAGCGTAAATTTTTCCCAGGCTATGTTCTTGTCCAAATGGTCATGAATGATGCAACTTGGCATCTTGTGCGTAATGTGCCAAGAGTCATGGGTTTTATTGGCGGTACTTCAGACAGACCTGCACCAATTAGTGATAAAGAAGTTGATGCGATCATGAATCGTCTACAACAAGTTGGTGACAAACCACGTCCTAAAACACTGTTTGAACCAGGTGAAATGGTTCGTGTTAGTGATGGTCCATTTGCTGACTTTAACGGTGTTGTTGAAGAAGTTGATTACGAGAAAAGTCGCCTGAAAGTGTCTGTTTCTATCTTTGGTCGTGCGACCCCAGTGGAATTAGACTTTAGTCAGGTTGAAAAAGGTTAAACCTTTTTACTCGCCTTTCTTGCAAAAGGTGGAAAAGTTCACTACAATTTTCCACCTTTCGTTTTGAGTTGTTTTGTCATGAGACAAAGCAAAGTAAATCGGGGAGCCCTAGCCGGGCGATATACCCACATTGAGGAATTAATTAATGGCTAAGAAAGTCCAAGCCTATATCAAACTGCAAGTTGCAGCAGGTATGGCTAATCCAAGTCCACCAGTTGGTCCAGCTCTGGGTCAACAAGGTGTTAACATCATGGAATTCTGTAAAGCATTCAACGCTAAAACTGAAAGCGTAGAAAAAGGTTTACCAATCCCTGTTGTTATTACAGTTTACGCAGACCGTTCTTTCACTTTCGTTACTAAAACTCCTCCAGCAGCGATTCTGCTGAAGAAAGCGGCGGGCGTGAAATCAGGTTCTGGCAAACCGAACAAAGAGAAAGTAGGTAAAGTAACTACTGCTCAAGTTCGTGAAATTGCAGAAACTAAAGCTGCGGATCTGACTGGTGCTGATGTTGAAGCTATGATGCGTTCAATTGAAGGTACTGCTCGTTCCATGGGCCTGGTAGTGGAGGACTAATCTGATGGCTAAACTAACCAAGCGCATGCGCAATATCCGTGAAAAAGTAGATGTAGTGAAACAGTACGAAATCAATGAAGCAGTTGCTTTATTGAAAGAGTTAGCTACAGCTAAATTTGTTGAAAGTGTTGATGTTGCTGTTAACCTCGGCATCGATGCTCGTAAATCAGACCAAAACGTTCGTGGTGCTACTGTTCTGCCACACGGTACTGGTCGTTCAGTTCGCGTTGCTGTATTCGCACAAGGTGCAAATGCAGAAGCTGCTAAAGAAGCTGGTGCAGAATTAGTCGGTATGGATGACTTAGCTGCTAAAGTTAAAGCTGGCGAAATGGACTTTGACGTTGTAATTGCATCTCCAGATGCAATGCGCGTTGTTGGTCAATTAGGCCAAATCCTTGGTCCACGCGGTTTAATGCCAAACCCGAAAGTGGGTACTGTAACACCTAACGTTGCTGAAGCTGTTAAAAATGCTAAAGCTGGTCAGGTTCGTTACCGTAACGACAAAAATGGTATTATCCATACCACTATCGGTAAAGTTGATTTCAACGAAGCTCAGTTGAAAGAAAACTTAGAAGCTCTGCTGGTTGCGCTGAAAAAAGCAAAACCATCTTCAGCTAAAGGCGTTTATATCAAGAAAGTAAGCCTGTCTACCACTATGGGTGCAGGTGTTGCTATTGATCAAGCAAGCTTAAGCGCGACAGTTTAATCCTCGATTAGACTAAAAGTCATAAAAGACTTTACCTTGGCGTCAAATTTGTATAGAATTTGACGCCTTGAGTTTAGCTATGTTGTATTTTGAATGTGAGTCAACATAACTAAATTCCCAAATTCGGTTGGAGTCTGGCCTATCCAGACCCCGTCCAAGACCGCAGGTGTAAGTAATTACTTAATTTTCCTGCGTAGACGGTGAGAGAGCCAAAAAGAATTTTATATTCTGGATTCTGCTCACCGTGTTTTAGCGCTTATTTCCATTGTGGCAATAAGTGATGTGAGTCCCGAGTTTTTACTCGGTTAATCCAGGAGCAAGAAGCTAATGGCACTAAATCTTCAAGACAAACAAGCGATTGTTGCTGAAGTCAGCGAAGTTGCCAAAGGCGCGCTGTCTGCAGTTGTTGCGGATTCCCGTGGTGTAACTGTAGATAAAATGACTGAACTGCGTAAAGCATGTCGTGAAGCTGGTGTTACTGTACGTGTAGTACGTAACACATTGCTACGTCGCGCTGTTGAAGGTACTTCTTATGAAGTGCTGAAAGACGCATTTGTTGGTCCTACCTTGATTGCTTTCTCTTCTGAACACCCGGGCGCTGCAGCTCGTCTGTTCAAAGATTTCGCGAAAGCGAACCCAGCATTCGAGATTAAAGCGGCTGCCTTTGAAGGTGAGTTTATCCCAGGTTCAAACATTGATCGCCTGGCTACACTACCAACTTACGAAGAAGCAATCGCACGCCTGATGTCAACCATGAAAGAAGCCGCTGCCGGCAAACTGGTTCGTACTCTGGCTGCACTGCGCGATCAGAAAGAAGCTGCTTAATAGCCAATTTCCTTCGTTGCTTTACTACGTATAAACTTTTTCTGAATTTTAGGAACAATTGTTATGTCTATCTCTAAAGACGATATCTTAAATGCAGTTGCTGAAATGTCTGTAATGGACGTTGTTGAACTGATCACTATGATGGAAGAAAAATTCGGTGTATCTGCTGCTGCAGCTGTTGCTGTTGCTGCGGGTCCAGCAGAAGCTGCTGAAGAAAAAACTGAATTCGACGTTATCCTGAAAGGTATCGGCGGTAACAAAGTAGCAGTAATCAAAGCAGTACGTGGCGCTACAGGTCTTGGTCTGAAAGAAGCTAAAGACTTAGTAGAATCTGCTCCAGCAGCTCTGAAAGAAGGCGTAAGCAAAGATGATGCTGAAGCTCTGAAGAAAGCTCTGGAAGAAGCAGGTGCTGAGGTTGAAGTTAAGTAATTTAACTTCCCAGAGAGCAGCCTAACGGCTGATGGCTGGTGATTTTTTGGTCACCAGCCTTTTTGCGCTGTAAGGTAAGAGTAGCTTTTTCACACTTTTTTGGCTTCCTCTTTACCTCAATATTTTTTGCTATTGACGACTTAATATACTGTGTTAGCCACTACGATCCACGTTTTTCCAAAAGCTCGGTAGTGTGCGCAATGCAATGAAATGATTTAAGAGTAATAGCAATAAGTATTATGGAAAATTTTATTTTCCTACCTACAAAAAAACAGTGTTAGATGAATGTCGTGTCACCCTTAATAACAAGGGCAGGCAGAGTGGGTCACTTTTCAGCGAGCTGAGGAACCCTATGGTTTACTCCTATACCGAGAAAAAACGTATTCGTAAGGATTTTGGTAAACGTCCACAAGTTCTGGATGTTCCCTATCTCCTTTCTATCCAACTTGACTCGTTCCAGAAGTTTATCGAGCAAGATCCTGATGGTCAAAATGGGCTGGAAGCGGCTTTCCGTTCCGTATTTCCAATCCAAAGCTACAGCGGCAATGCTGAACTGCAATATGTCAGCTACCGCCTTGGCGAGCCTGTTTTTGATGTTAAAGAATGTCAGATCCGTGGTGTAACTTATTCTGCACCATTACGTGTAAAACTGCGTCTGGTCATTTATGAACGTGAAGCCCCAGAAGGCACCGTTAAAGACATCAAAGAACAAGAAGTCTATATGGGTGAAATCCCATTAATGACCGATAATGGTACTTTTGTTATCAATGGTACTGAGCGTGTTATTGTTTCCCAGTTACATCGTAGCCCTGGTGTGTTCTTTGATAGCGATAAAGGTAAAACGCACTCTTCAGGTAAAGTACTGTATAACGCACGTATTATTCCTTATCGTGGTTCATGGTTAGACTTCGAATTCGACCCTAAAGATAATCTTTTTGTCCGTATTGACCGTCGTCGTAAATTACCAGCGACTATCATTTTACGCGCAATGAACTACAGCACCGAAGACATCTTAAATCTGTTCTTCGAGAAAACAACGTTTGAAATCAGTAATAATAAACTGATGATGACGTTAGTTCCTGAGCGTCTGCGTGGTGAAACAGCTTCATTTGATATTGAAGCAAACGGCAAAGTTTATGTCGAAAAAGGTCGCCGTATTACTGCTCGTCATATTCGTCAGTTAGAAAAAGAACAAATTGAGCGCATCGAAGTACCTGTTGAATACATCGCAGGTAAAGTAGTGGCTCGTGACTATATTGATGAAGCGACAGGTGAATTGATTTGTGCTGCTAACATGGAAATCTCTTTAGATGTGTTAGCTCGCTTAAGTCAAGCTGGTCATAAAACCATCGAAACACTGTTTACCAACGATTTAGATCATGGTGCTTATATTTCAGAAACTATTCGCGTCGATCCTACCAACGATCGTTTAAGCGCATTAGTTGAAATCTATCGCATGATGCGTCCTGGTGAACCACCAACTCGCGAAGCGGCAGAAAACTTATTTGAGAACTTATTCTTCTCAGAAGATCGTTATGATCTCTCTGCGGTTGGTCGCATGAAGTTCAACCGCTCTTTAGGTCGCGAAGAAGTTGAAGGTTCTGGCATCTTAAGCCAAGAAGATATCATTGAAGTGATGAAAAAACTGATTGATATCCGTAATGGTAAAGGTGAAGTGGATGATATCGACCACTTAGGTAACCGTCGTATTCGTTCTGTTGGCGAAATGGCTGAAAACCAATTCCGTGTTGGTCTGGTGCGTGTTGAGCGTGCAGTTAAAGAGCGTCTATCTTTAGGTGATCTTGATGCATTAATGCCACAAGATATGATCAATGCAAAACCGATTTCTGCTGCAGTTAAAGAGTTCTTTGGCTCTAGCCAGTTATCGCAGTTTATGGATCAGAATAACCCGCTGTCAGAAATTACCCATAAACGTCGTATTTCTGCATTAGGCCCTGGTGGTCTGACTCGTGAACGTGCAGGCTTCGAAGTTCGAGACGTACACCCAACTCACTATGGTCGTGTGTGTCCAATCGAAACACCTGAAGGTCCAAATATCGGTCTGATTAACTCATTATCTGTTTATGCACAGACTAACGAGTACGGATTCCTAGAAACGCCTTACCGTGTTGTAGAAAACAACGCTGTAACAGATGAAATCCACTATCTGTCTGCAATTGAAGAAGGTAACTTCATCATTGCTCAGGCTAACTCCGTATTAGATGATGATGGCCACTTCGTAGAAGAATTAGTAACTTGCCGTCATAAAGGTGAGTCAAGTTTATTTAGTCGTGATCAAGTTCAGTACATGGACGTTTCAACTCAACAGGTTGTTTCTGTCGGTGCTTCACTGATCCCATTCCTTGAACACGATGACGCCAACCGTGCATTGATGGGTGCGAACATGCAACGTCAGGCTGTTCCTACACTTCGTGGTGATAAACCACTGGTAGGTACAGGTATGGAACGTGCTGTAGCGGTTGACTCCGGTGTTACTGCGGTAGCAAAACGTGGTGGTACTGTTCAGTATGTTGATGCTTCTCGTATCGTTATCAAAGTAAACGAAGATGAGACTTATGCTGGTGAAGCAGGCATTGATATTTACAGCTTAACTAAATATACCCGCTCTAACCAAAACACATGTATTAACCAAACACCTTGTGTTTCTTTAGGTGAACCTGTTGAACGTGGTGATGTACTTGCCGATGGTCCATCAACAGACCTTGGTGAACTTGCATTAGGTCAAAACATGCGCGTGGCATTTATGCCATGGAATGGTTATAACTACGAGGACTCCATCCTTGTATCTGAGCGTGTTGTTCAAGAAGACCGTTTCACAACTATCCATATTCAAGAACTTGCTTGTGTGTCTCGTGATACTAAGTTAGGGCCTGAAGAGATCACTGCAGATATTCCTAATGTTGGTGAAGCTGCGTTATCTAAACTGGATGAATCAGGTATCGTTTATATCGGTGCTGAAGTGAAAGGCGGTGATATTCTGGTAGGTAAAGTAACACCGAAAGGTGAAACTCAACTGACTCCAGAAGAGAAACTGCTACGTGCTATCTTCGGTGAAAAAGCATCTGATGTTAAAGATTCTTCTCTGCGTGTTCCTAACGGTGTGTCTGGTACAGTTATTGATGTACAAGTCTTCACCCGTGATGGCGTAGAAAAAGACAAACGTGCATTAGAAATCGAAGAATCACAATTACGTGAAGTTAAAAAAGACTTAACAGAAGAGTTACGTATCTTTGAAGCGGGTCTTTTTGCACGTATTCGTGGCGTTCTGATTGCCGGCGGTATTGAAGCTGACAAATTAGATAAACTACCTCGTGAACGTTGGTTAGAACTGGGTCTTGCTGATGAAGAGAAGCAAAACCAGTTAGAACAATTAGCTGAACAGTATGATGAACTGAAAGCTGAATTCGCGAAGAAACTGGAAGCTAAGCGTCGTAAGATCACTCAAGGTGATGATTTAGCACCGGGTGTATTGAAGATTGTTAAGGTTTATCTGGCTGTTAAACGTCAGATCCAACCTGGTGATAAGATGGCGGGTCGTCATGGTAACAAGGGTGTTATCTCTAAGATTAACCCAATTGAAGACATGCCATACGATGAAAACGGTAATCCTGTTGACCTCGTACTGAACCCACTGGGTGTACCATCACGTATGAACATTGGTCAGATCCTTGAAACTCACTTGGGTATGGCTGCTAAAGGTATCGGTGATAAAATCAATGCGATGCTGAAACAGCAACAAGAAGTGGCTAAGTTACGTGAATTTATCCAGAAAGCTTATGATCTGGGTATGGCACCTCGTCAGAAAGTTGATTTGGACACCTTCAGTGATGAAGAAGTGTTACGTTTGGCTGAAAACCTGAAAAAAGGTATGCCAACTGCAACACCTGTGTTCGATGGTGCAGAAGAGATGGAAATTAAAGAGATGCTGAAATTAGCAGATCTTCCAACTTCTGGTCAGATTACACTTTTCGATGGTCGTACAGGTGAACAATTCGAACGTCCAGTAACTGTAGGTTACATGTACATGCTGAAACTGAACCACTTAGTTGATGACAAGATGCACGCCCGTTCTACCGGTTCGTACAGCTTAGTTACTCAGCAACCTCTTGGTGGTAAAGCACAGTTTGGTGGACAGCGTTTCGGGGAGATGGAAGTATGGGCACTGGAAGCATACG
The DNA here is from genome assembly GCF_963896075.1 of Proteus sp. G4415. Taxonomy (NCBI): domain Bacteria; kingdom Pseudomonadati; phylum Pseudomonadota; class Gammaproteobacteria; order Enterobacterales; family Morganellaceae; genus Proteus; species Proteus sp. G4415. Next base: position 21,947 of record NZ_CAWQOK010000163.1, on the reverse strand, counting down.
GTGCGGCTTACACGCTACAAGAAATGCTTACTGTTAAGTCGGATGACGTTAACGGTCGTACCAAAATGTACAAAAACATTGTTGATGGTAACCATCAGATGGAACCAGGTATGCCTGAGTCGTTCAACGTATTGTTGAAAGAGATCCGTTCACTGGGTATCAACATCGAATTGGAAGACGAATAACGTATTCCATGAAAGCAGACTGCTAAATATGGCAGTCTGCTAAACAGTGACTACACTGGTTTAAAGGGGTGAATGACAGGGGTCATTTGCCTGGCAGGTCTAACTCCGACAGGAGCCATTTCGTGAAAGACTTATTAAAGTTTCTGAAAGCGCAAACCAAGACCGAAGAGTTTGATGCGATCAAAATTGCTCTGGCATCACCTGATATGATCCGTTCATGGTCATTTGGTGAAGTTAAAAAGCCAGAAACAATTAATTACCGTACGTTCAAACCAGAACGTGACGGCCTTTTCTGTGCCCGTATTTTCGGACCAGTAAAAGATTACGAATGTTTGTGTGGTAAATACAAACGTTTAAAACACCGTGGTGTTATCTGTGAGAAGTGTGGCGTTGAAGTCACACAAACTAAAGTTCGTCGTGAACGTATGGGTCACATCGAATTAGCTTCTCCAGTGGCGCACATCTGGTTCTTGAAATCACTGCCGTCCCGTATCGGTCTGCTGTTGGATATGCCACTGCGCGATATTGAACGTGTACTGTATTTTGAATCTTATGTTGTTGTTGAAGGCGGTATGACCAGCCTTGAACGTGGCCAAATCTTAACAGAAGAGCAATACCTCGATGCATTAGAAGAATTCGGTGATGAATTTGATGCGAAGATGGGTGCTGAAGCTGTTCAGAACTTGTTACAGAGCATGGATCTGGAACAAGAGTGTGAAACGCTACGTGAAGAGTTAAATGAGACTAACTCTGAAACTAAACGTAAGAAACTGACTAAACGTATCAAGTTACTTGAAGCATTCATGCAATCAGGCAATAAACCTGAGTGGATGATCTTAACTGTACTGCCAGTGTTACCACCAGACTTACGTCCACTGGTTCCACTTGATGGTGGTCGTTTTGCGACTTCTGACTTGAACGATTTATATCGTCGCGTTATCAACCGTAATAACCGTTTAAAACGCCTGCTAGATTTAGCAGCTCCAGACATTATCGTACGTAACGAAAAACGTATGTTACAAGAGTCTGTTGATGCGTTATTAGATAACGGTCGTCGCGGTCGTGCAATTACAGGCTCTAACAAACGTCCTCTGAAATCTTTGGCTGATATGATCAAAGGTAAACAAGGTCGTTTCCGTCAAAACCTGTTAGGTAAACGTGTTGACTATTCTGGTCGTTCTGTAATCACCGTTGGTCCATACCTGCGTCTGCATCAGTGTGGTCTGCCGAAAAAAATGGCACTTGAATTATTCAAACCATTTATTTACGGAAAACTGGAAACCCGTGGTTTAGCGACAACAATTAAAGCCGCTAAAAAAATGGTTGAGCGTGAAGAAGCGGTAGTTTGGGATATCTTAGATGAAGTTATCCGTGAACACCCAGTTATGCTAAACCGTGCACCGACACTTCACCGTTTAGGTATACAGGCGTTTGAACCAATCCTGATTGAAGGTAAAGCTATTCAGTTACACCCACTCGTTTGTGCGGCATATAACGCCGACTTCGATGGTGACCAAATGGCGGTTCACGTTCCATTGACATTAGAAGCGCAGTTAGAAGCTCGCGCGTTGATGATGTCAACTAACAATATTCTGTCTCCAGCAAGTGGTGACCCAATTATCGTTCCTTCACAGGACGTGGTATTAGGTCTTTACTACATGACTCGTGATTGCATCAATGCCAAAGGTGAAGGCATGGTGTTAAGTGGTCCGAAAGAAGCTGAACGCGTTTATCGCGCAGGTTTAGCCTCTTTACACGCGCGTGTTAAAGTACGTATCACTGAAGAGATCAAAGATGGCGAAGGTAATATCACCACTGAAACTAGCTTAAAAGACACTACAGTTGGTCGTGCTATTTTATGGATGATTGTACCAAAAGGCCTACCTTACGCACTGGTTAACCAACCATTAGGTAAAAAAGCTATTTCTAAAATGCTGAATACCTGCTACCGCGTAATGGGCTTAAAGCCAACAGTTATTTTTGCTGACCAAATCATGTATACCGGTTTTGCTTACGCAGCACGTTCTGGTGCTTCAGTAGGTATCGATGACATGGTTATCCCTGCGAAAAAAGCAGAGATCATTGCCGAGGCAGAAGCAGAAGTTGCAGAAATTCAGGAACAGTTCCAATCCGGTCTGGTAACAGCGGGTGAACGTTACAACAAAGTCATCGATATTTGGGCTGCTGCGAATGAACGCGTCGCTAAAGCGATGATGGAAAATCTGTCTACAGAAACTGTGATCAACCGTGATGGTGAAGAAGAACAACAAGTTTCCTTCAACAGCATCTTTATGATGGCTGACTCCGGTGCTCGTGGTTCTGCAGCTCAGATCCGTCAGTTAGCGGGTATGCGTGGTCTGATGGCTAAGCCAGATGGCTCCATTATCGAAACCCCAATCACTGCGAACTTCCGTGAAGGTCTGAACGTACTCCAGTACTTCATCTCAACCCACGGTGCTCGTAAAGGTTTGGCGGATACCGCACTGAAAACAGCAAACTCCGGTTACTTGACTCGTCGTTTAGTTGACGTTGCACAAGACCTTGTCGTAACAGAAAGCGACTGTGGTACAACCGAAGGTGTAATGATGACTCCGGTCATTGAAGGTGGAGATGTTAAAGAGCCACTGCGTGAGCGTGTATTAGGACGGGTAACGGCAGAAGATATCCTGAAACCAGGTACTGCAGATATCCTTGTTCCACGTAATACGCTGTTAAACGAAAAACTGTGTGATCTGTTAGAAGAAAACTCAGTAGACAGCGTTAAAGTTCGTTCAGTTGTAACCTGTGACACAGACTTTGGTGTATGTGCTAAATGTTATGGTCGTGACCTTGCTCGTGGTCATATCATCAACAAAGGTGAAGCTATCGGTGTTATCGCAGCACAGTCAATCGGTGAGCCTGGTACACAGTTAACGATGCGTACGTTCCACATCGGTGGTGCGGCATCCCGTGCGGCAGCAGAATCAAGCATTCAGGTACGTAATAAAGGTACTCTGAAATTGATCAATGCGAAATTTATCACCAACACTGCTGGTAAGTTAGTGATTACTTCTCGTAATACAGAATTACGTCTGATTGACGAATTCGGTCGTACGAAAGAAAGCTATAAAGTACCTTACGGTGCTCAATTATCGAAAGGTGATGGCGAAGCTGTCAACGGTGGCGAAACAGTTGCTAACTGGGATCCACATACCATGCCTGTGGTGAGTGAGGTTTCTGGTATTATCCGTTTTGCTGATATGGTTGATGGTCAAACCATTACTCGTCAAACGGATGAATTAACCGGTCTTTCTTCACTGGTTGTTCTGGATACTGCAGAGCGTACTGGTAGCGGTAAAGATTTACGTCCAGCATTGCGCATCACCGATGCACAAGGTAATGATGTATTAATCCCGAATACAGATATGCCGGCACAGTACTTCCTGCCAGGTAAAGCTATCGTTCAATTAGATGATGGTGTTGCTATTAATGCGGGTGATACGTTAGCACGTATTCCTCAAGAATCTGGTGGTACTAAAGATATTACCGGTGGTCTACCACGCGTTGCTGACTTGTTTGAAGCTCGTCGTCCGAAAGAGCCTGCAATCCTTGCTGAAATCAGCGGTATTGTTTCTTTCGGTAAAGAAACGAAAGGTAAACGTCGCTTAGTTATTTCTCCATTAGATGGCAGCGATGCATACGAAGAGATGATCCCTAAATGGCGTCAACTTAACGTATTTGAAGGTGAGGTTGTGGAACGCGGTGATGTTATCTCCGATGGTCCAGAATCACCACATGACATTCTGCGCTTACGTGGTGTTCATGCGGTTACTCGCTATATCACTAATGAAGTACAGGAAGTTTACCGTTTACAAGGGGTTAAGATTAACGATAAACACATCGAAGTTATCGTTCGTCAGATGCTACGTAAAGTGACTATCGAAAATGCCGGTAGTTCTGAATTCCTTGAAGGTGAACAAGTTGAATACGCTCGTGTTAAAGTTTCGAACCGTATTTTAGAGGAAGAAGGTAAAGTACCAGCAACATACTCTCGTGACCTATTAGGTATTACGAAAGCATCACTGGCTACTGAGTCTTTCATCTCTGCGGCATCGTTCCAAGAAACAACACGCGTACTGACTGAAGCTGCTGTTGCAGGTAAACGTGACGAATTACGTGGTTTAAAAGAAAACGTTATTGTGGGTCGTCTGATCCCTGCAGGTACTGGTTTTGCGTACCATCAGGATCGTATCCAACGTCGTCAACAACAACTGCCAACGGATGAAACTGAAGCAACAATCAGTGCAGATGAAGCTTCTGCTAACTTAGCAGAATTGCTGAATGCGGGGTTCGGCGGTTCATCAAATAACTAATTGATACTGCATTAGTTTTAAATATAAATACCCTCGATAGTTATCGAGGGTATTTTTTTGCTCTTTTTTATACTTGCATAGGTAAGTTAAATAATTAAGTTTATATTTTTCAGATATTTATGATGATTTTTTACTAAGTAAAAGGTCATTTTTTTCTGTAAGCTGGCGGTCCACATTTAGCACGGAGTCAGCGATGAATAAACCTCTTTTAATTTCTTCTCATGATGCTGCATTCAAACGCTTCATGATGAATATTAGTAATGCTAAGGATTTCTTTTTTATCCATTTATCAGACGAATTAAAAAGCTATTGTGATTTTTCAACTTTAAAGCTACAAAATTCCTCTTTTATCGATATTAAATTACGTTCTCGTATGTCAGATATTCTCTACTCAGTGAAAACCAAAAAGGGGAATATCTCAATTTATTTCTTAATTGAGCACCAATCTCGACCAGATAAAATGATCGCTTGGCGTATGATGCACTATGCGTTTTGCACTATGAATCAGCATCTACAGCAAGGTTACACATCTTTGCCGTTGGTTGTTCCTATCTTGTTTTATCATGGCAAACGCAAACCTTATCCTTTTTCTGTCAATTGGTTAGATTGTTTTCCGCTTTCTACATTGGCAAATCAACTCTATCTTAATAATTTTGCATTAATTGATTTGAATTCAATTGATGATGAAATTTTATTAACACATAGAAAAGCCGCTGTAATGGAAATTGCAATGAAACATGTGAACAGTTGCGATGATCTTGATAAGTTAGCGATGCTTCTCTCAAAAGCGATAAATCAGAAAAACTGCAGTGATGAAGACACTATCGCTGTTGTACAATATTTATTCTCAATTATGGATGCGGCGGATTTTGAATCCATCATAAATAAGATAGCTGAACAAGTAGATAACCATAGAGAGACGATTATGAATATTGCATGGCGGTTAGAAAATAAAGGATTTAAATTAGGAAAAATGGAGGGGATAGAGATAGGTAAAAATGAAGGTATAGAAATAGGTAAAAATGAAGGTATAGAAATAGGTAAAAAGATAGTACAAATACAATTAGCAAAAAACTTATTAAAAGAAAACGTTGAGTTAGAATTTATTGAACGAATAACTGGTTTAAGTATACAAGAACTTAAAATATTGATTTTAACTTAATGAAATAGTTAGTTAACTTAATCTTTTTAAGAAAAATTTATTGTTATATCTAACGTATTGATATTATTTTTAATTATTTATTACTATGTGTTATGTAATAAAACCGCGATTATATTTATTAAAAAAATAAATTAAAACGCGGTATTATTTTATCTCTATTAACGACCTAAATAGTTATCCCAATCTTTCCATACAGGCTGTAATCCTCGTGTTTTGAGGGCATTAATTACATCACTGACATGACGATTATCATTAGGTGAAAATTGCTCTAACTCCTCATGACTATCAGAATAACCACCGGGCTGAGTTTTAGAGCCAGCGCTGATATTATTGATGGCTAAAGGTACTGTATTATCGCGAAAGTAAGGCGATTCACGTGTTGAAAGGGAAAGCTCAACATCGGGGGCTAAAATACGAAAAGCACAAATCAACTGAACTAATTCTGCTTCACTCATTACCGATGCAGGATTAAGCCCACCAGCACATGGGCGTAGACGAGGAAAGGAGATAGAGTAACGACTTTTCCAGTAACGTTTTTGTAAAAATAGCAGATGCTCAGCCACCATATAACAATCGGTACGCCATCTGTCAGATAAACCAATTAGTGCACCTAAACCAATTTTATCAATGCCGGCTTGCCCTAATCTATCAGGGGTTTGTAACCGCCAATGAAAATCTTGTTTTTTTCCTCTTAGATGATGCAACTGATAAGTGGGTTCATGATAGGTTTCTTGATAAACCATTACACCATCAATACCGAGCGTTTTTAATTCAGCGTACTCATTTGTCGCCAGAGGTTGTACTTCCATCATTAATAAACTGAACTGCTGGCGAATAAGCGGTATATATTGACGGAAATAATCCATACCAACTTTTCTTTGATGCTCTCCTGTAACGAGTAGCAGGCTATCAAAACCTAATTGCCGAATGCTATGACATTCAGCAAGGATTTCGTTTTCATTTAATGTTTTGCGCTTGATGGCATTACTCATTGAAAAGCCACAATAAGTGCAATCATTAGCACATAAATTAGAGAGGTACAGTGGAACATATAAACCGACAACATTACCAAAACGTTGTCGAGTTAGTTGCTGGGCACGTTGTGCCATTGGCTCTAAATAATGTCGGCCAGCAGGGGAGATCAGCGCCATAAAATCATCAAGCGTTAAAGTATGATGAGATAAAGCAGTTTCAACATCTTCACAAGTTTTACTATTCAGTCTTAACGTGATGTCATCCCAATCTAATTGTTGCCAATAATCAGAAAATGTTTTCATTAGAAAGCCTCTAAATATTGGGTTAATGGGCTAGAGGCTTGTGCTTGCATATGTGTTATTGAAGTCGGTACAGCCAGTCCAGATTGTCGAGCAAGCTCTCCAGCATCAATTGCAGCTTTAAAAGCTTGAGCCATTAAAACTGGATTTTTAGCTACGGCTATGGCGGTGTTGACGAGTACAGCATCTGCACCCAATTCTAAAGCTTCAAGAGCATGGCTTGGTGCGCCAATACCAGCGTCAACAACAACGGGTATTGAGGTTTGTTCAATAATAATCCGCAAAAAATCGCGAGTTTGTAAACCTTGATTGGAACCAATAGGTGAACCTAACGGCATTACAGCTGCGCATCCTACCTCTTCTAAGCGACGGCATAATACCGGATCAGCACTGCAATAAGGTAAAACCACAAAACCTTCTTTAACAAGAAGTTCAGCCGCCTTAAGTGTTTCTATTGGATCAGGAAGTAGGTATTTGGTATCAGGATGAATTTCTAATTTGATCCAATGGGTATCAAAGGCCTCTTTTGCTAATCGTGCAGCAAAAACGGCTTCTTGTGCTGTTTTTGCACCAGAAGTATTAGGTAATAATTTTATCCCTAATGATTTAAGAGGGGCGATTAGATCATCATTGCCATTTTTTAAATCAACACGCTTCATTGCCATTGTCACTAATTGGCTACCAGAGGCTTTAATGGCTTCAGCCATGAGTGTTGGTGTCGCAAATTTACCTGTACCAGTAAATAACCTTGATGTGAATGTAGTATCAGCAATTTTCAACATATCAGCCTCCCGCAATTGCTTGAAAGAGAAGAATTGTGTCACCCTCATTGATCATTTGTGTATTCCAGTTTTCACGCGGAATAATGATGTCGTTGATAGCGAGTGCCACCCCCATAGAGGGTTGTTTTAACTCAATAAGGAGCTGGCTTATCGTGACAGGCATATCCAGAGAATAACGTTCGTCATTTACGGTAATATTCATGCTAACCCTCGACAAACAGGACAGTTTTTTGATGGTGTTAAGCGCAAGGTGCTCCAATTTTGTTTTCTACCATCGAACAGACGTAGTTTTCCACTTAACGTACTTGGTAAACCTGCAAGTAACTTAATTGCTTCAAGTGCCTGCAGAGTACCAATGACCCCTACAACGGGGCCTAGAATTCCAGCTGTTTGGCAATTGCGTTGTGGCTCTTTGTTATCAGGATAGAGACAGTGGTAACAACCATGAATAAAAGGGGGCTCAAACACGATCAGCTGACCACTAAATCCAACGGCACTGCCACTAATAAGCGGTATTTGTTGTTTAACACAGATACGATTGATTGCTTGGCGAGTACTCATGTTATCAGTGCAATCTAAAACTAAATCGATGTTTTGAAGCAACGTAGAGAGAAAATCATCATTAACACGTTGTTTATAGGTGGTGATTTTAATGTCAGGATTTAAGGCAAGTAGAGCCTGTTTGGCGATGTCTGATTTTGCATCTGGGATATCTTGAGTGCGATAGAGAATTTGACGCTGTAAATTCGAGACATGCAAATTATCATCATCGACTAAAATAAGTTCACCCACTCCAGCCCCTGCTAGATAAAGTGATGCTGGAGAGCCTAACCCACCTAAGCCAATAATTAATACTCTGGCTTGCTGTATTTTGGTTTGCCCTTCTAAGCCTATATCTTCTAACATCACTTGTCGGCTATAACGCATAAAATCATTATCATTTAGCATGATGGTTTTCCCTCTACTAATTCTAATAATTTAAGTGTTACCTGTTGCCAGTCTGATGCCTTTGTTATTGCACTCACTAAAGCAACTCCACCAACGCCAGTTGCTACGACATCAGAGACTTTTTCTAGAGAGATCCCGCCAATAGCAACGGTTGGAAAATCATGAGTTTGTTCTACTTGATGTTTGAGTGCTCTTAAACCTTGTGGCTTTGATAGCATATCTTTCGTCGTCGTTGGAAATATATGCCCTAAAGCAATATAAGAGGGAAGTAGCCTTTTTGCTCTTTGTAGTTCAGTGTCATTATGGGTGGAAATACCAAGGCATAAACCTGACTGTTTAATAGCATCAAGATCGGCAATGTCGAGATCTTCTTGTCCAAGATGAACACCATAAGCGTGATGTTTAATGGCGAGTTGCCAATAATCATTGATAAATAATCTTGCGTTATACTTACGACCTAATTTGATTGCAGTGATTATATCTTGTTCAACATCTTTGGGCTGTTTATCTTTGATGCGTAATTGGATCGTTGTTACACCTATTTTCAACAGGCGCTCAACCCATTCAATAGAATCGACAACAGGGTAAAGCCCCAACTTTTTTTCGGTTGGGGCAAAAGCCGAATTAGAGGATCTGTTCATTATCAGCTACCTCGGAACTGGCTATTTCTGCACTGTGGTATAGCTCACTACCATGGGCTTTAAAGGCTTGCGACATCTGCTCCATACCTGCTGCATAATCACGCACTTCTTGTGTTATCTTCATTGAGCAGAATTTAGGTCCACACATAGAGCAGAAGTGAGCGACTTTCCCCGATGCTTGAGGTAAGGTTTCATCGTGATATTGACGGGCAGTTTCAGGATCAAGTGCTAGATTAAATTGATCTTCCCATCGAAACTCAAAACGGGCTTTAGACATGGCGTTATCACGAATTTGCGCGCCGGGATGTCCTTTGGCAAGATCAGCAGCATGGGCGGCGATTTTATAAGTAATAAGACCTTGTTTCACATCTTCTTTATTGGGGAGTCCGAGATGCTCTTTCGGAGTGACATAACAGAGCATGGCACAGCCAAACCAGCCAATCATTGCAGCGCCAATACCGGAAGTAAAATGATCGTAGCCCGGTGCTATATCAGTTGTTAGAGGGCCTAATGTATAGAAGGGGGCTTCATGACAATGCTCTAGTTCTTCCGTCATATTGCGACGTATCATCTGCATTGGTACATGACCTGGGCCTTCAATCATGACTTGTACATCATATTCCCAAGCAATCTTTGTTAATTCACCCAAGGTATGTAATTCAGCGAACTGTGCTTCATCGTTAGCATCTTGGATAGAGCCAGGTCTTAGACCATCACCTAATGATAATGAAACATCATAAGCGGTGCAGATTTCGCAAATCTCCCGGAAGTGGGTATAGAGGAAATTCTCTTTATGGTGTGATAAACACCACTTCGCCATAATTGATCCACCACGAGAGACAATGCCCGTTAAACGTTTTGCGGTCATAGGAACATAGCGTAATAGGACACCTGCATGGATAGTGAAGTAATCTACCCCTTGTTCCGCTTGTTCTAATAAAGTATCACGGAACATTTCCCAAGTGAGATCTTCTGCAATACCGTTAACTTTTTCGAGAGCTTGATAAATAGGAACAGTACCAATAGGGACTGGGCTATTACGGATGATCCATTCACGTGTTTCGTGGATATAACGTCCAGTTGACAGATCCATCACGGTATCGGCCCCCCAACGTGTTGACCAAATCAGTTTTTCTACTTCTTCTTCGATAGATGAGGTAACCGAAGAGTTGCCGATATTAGCATTCACCTTAACTAAGAAATTACGGCCAATAATCATCGGCTCAGATTCTGGGTGATTGATATTGGCAGGAATAATGGCACGGCCGGCGGCAACTTCTTGGCGTACAAACTCAGGCGTAATATTGTCAGGTAAATGTGCACCAAAGCTAAATCCGGCATGTTGTTGGCGTAATACTTCGCTACGAATACGTTCTCGCCCCATATTTTCTCGAATGGCAATAAATTCCATTTCTGGCGTAATAATACCTTTGCGAGCGTAATGTAATTGCGTCACTCTCTTATTATTTAGCGCTTTTCTAGGGCTGGGTTTTAACGGAAAGCGTAGATGTTCTAATCCTGCATCAGTAAGGCGTTGTTGAGTGAAATCAGAACTTAAGTGTGAAAGAGGTTCGGTATCATTACGCGCATCAATCCATGGTTGGCGAATTTTTTTTAAGCCAAGATTAACGTCAAGTTGAGAAGTTGGATCACCATAAGGCCCTGAAGTGTCATAGACTGGAATAGGTTCATTCTCTTCAAAAATAGGATCTTCTTTTGAGCCACCGATCAGGGTTTTATCAAGTTGGATCTCACGCATTGGCACTTGAATATCTGAACGAGTACCAGTGATATAAATACGTTTTGAATTGGGAAAATTAATACCTTGAATAGTGCTAATAAAGGATTGCGCTGCATCGCGTTGTTCTTTACGTGGGCGCTGTTTATTCGCAGTGGGCGAAACATCTTTAATAGAGATAGTTTGATTTTTGGACATAGCATTTCCTAATAAATATCAATCAAGCACAAGGCTTGTCGGGTGAATATTGAGAAAAATGCTTGTCTGGAGGTCGCAGGGAGTATCGACAGATAAGAGTGTAAAAAATAGACACAATGAAGCTATCTAAAGGTCGAATGACTCTTGTTCCCTTCGCGGGTATTAGCCCGATCAGGTTCCGCGGATCCCGAATTAACGGTCTCAGCCTGTGTTTAAAATAGCCTTATAAACACTAGGCACTCCGACAAGAATGCCCACAGTATATTAAAGATCTTAAAAACTACAAGCCCGATAATGATTATTTATTTAACTGCCAGTAGCACTGTTGCCATTCTTTTTCTGTTGCTATTTGGCTTAATCTTTCATCGGCGTTAATGGTGATAACCTCATTTGCTTGATAGCATAAAGGGAGATCGTTGGCTGAGTCAGTATAGAAATAAATATAAGAATTATTAATGTTGTTTTGTTCTTTCCACTGATTGAGTCGAGTGACTTTACCCTCTCTAAAGGTAGGAATACCCTCAATATGGCCTGTATAATGATTATTTTTTATCTGCATATCAATGCCCATAGAAATATCAGCATTAAGTTGTTTTGCAATCGCATGTACCAGAAAAGACATAGTTGCAGAGATAATGATAACGGGGATATTTTGTTGTCGGTATAGGTTTATAGTATTAATGCCTTGAGGATAGAGCAATGGCTTGATTATGGTATGAGTAAAATCAGTAACCCATTGATTTATTTCTTCAATATTATGCTGATTAAAATAAGATAAATGTTGGTGTAAGTACTTATTTATATTGAGCCTTTCTGCGTAATAGTCAGCGATCATTTGTTTATCTAAAGCTAAAAAAGCAGGATCAGTGACTCTTTTTTTCTCCCACAAGTAATTTGTCCATAAACAGCTAGAATCTCCGGCTAACAGTGTTTCATCTAAATCAAAAATAGCGATCTTATGTTTCGTTATATTTGTCATTCGAGTGAACCTTATTTATAAATATAATTTATATTTTTACCATGGAGGTATAGATGAATTTTGGCGTAGCGACATAATTCATTGAGCGGCTCTTGTGAAAGAGAGTATCCTCTATTGTATATCATTAACTAAGATAGAATTATTACTATGCATTTATATACGCTAACAGGTGGTGAAAAAGGCTGGTGGACAGTCAGCCTAGGCGGCCGAGTTTGGTTACCCAAAGGTGAACTTCCATTTGGTTTAGCAACAGATTGGGGACTTGTGGGTAAACAAGCCAAAATTGTTGGGGAATGGCAAGGAGAAAATGTCTGGCTGATTTATGACAAAATGGAAAGCGATATGTGTTCACCAAGGCTTATCGCATCTCAAGATGAAAAGTTATTTAAATTAGTCGGTCGTGGTGTTCAACTTGCTGAATTTTATCGTTCTCATCGGTTTTGTGGCTATTGTGGGGCTAAAATGCGCCATAGTGAGAGTGAATGGGCATGTTTATGTGATAACTGTCATGAGCGTTATTACCCACAAATAGCACCTTGTATTATTGTTGGTATTCGTAATAAAGATAAAATTCTATTAGCACACCATGTTAGGCATAAACATTCACCACTCTACACCGTTTTAGCTGGTTTTGTTGAAGTAGGGGAAAGCTTAGAAGATGCGGTAGCTCGCGAAGTTTTTGAAGAAAGTCATATTCATATTCGCAATATTCGTTATGTTTCTTCACAACCATGGCCTTTCCCTCATTCTCTTATGATGGGTTTTCTTGCCGATTATGCAGGGGGAGAGTTACGACATGATCCTTCGGAATTAATCAGTGCAGCATGGTATCGCTATGATGAGTTACCACAAATACCACCTTCTGATACTATTGCGCGACGTTTAATAGAAGATACGATAGCGAATATTAGACAAGATGAAGAAAATAGCTAAATAAAGGTGTTGCCTGCCAACTGTTATTTTTCCAACATGTTACACTACACGCTATTTTGCGGCCCTATTACTATTAATGGAGTTAGACATGAGTGAGTTGAAAAACGACCGCTATTTACGTGCGCTGTTGCGCCAACCTGTTGATGTCACCCCTGTTTGGATGATGCGTCAGGCAGGCAGATACCTTCCTGAATACAAGGAAACACGAGCACAGGCGGGAGACTTCATCTCATTGTGCAAAAATACCGAATTGGCATGCGAAGTTACCTTACAGCCTTTAAGACGTTTTCCTTTAGATGCCGCTATCCTATTTTCTGATATTTTAACTATCCCTGATGCGATGGGATTAGGTCTGTATTTTGAAACAGGGGAAGGTCCTCGTTTTAAAACACCGATAAATAGCCTTGATGATATAAAAAAATTACCTATTCCTGATCCGGAAGATGAACTAGGTTATGTCATGAATGCGGTACGTGCTATTCGTCATGCATTGCAAGGTAATGTGCCATTAATTGGTTTTTCAGGTAGTCCATGGACACTAGCTACTTATATGATTGAAGGTGGAAGTAGTAAGGCGTTCACAAAAATTAAAAAAATGATGTATAGCGAGCCACAAGCTCTGCATCTATTACTGGATAAACTGGCGGATAGCGTTATCCTTTATTTGAATGCTCAGATTAAAGCAGGGGCACAATCCATCATGATCTTCGATACATGGGGAGGTGTGCTAACAGGACGCGATTATCAATTGTTCTCATTACAATACATGCATAAGATTGTTGATGGTCTTATTCGTGAGAATGAGGGCAGAAAAGTTCCGGTCACCTTATTTACTAAAGGTGGTGGGCGTTGGTTAGAAGCGATGGCAGCCACAGGTTGTGATGCATTAGGACTTGATTGGACGATTGATATCGAAGATGCTCGCCGTCGAGTCGGTGATAAGGTTGCCTTACAAGGTAATATGGATCCTTCTATGTTGTATGCGCCACCAGCAAGAATAGAACAAGAAGTCGCTACGATTTTAGCTGGCTTTGGCAAAGGTACTGGTCATGTCTTTAATCTTGGGCACGGTATTCATCAAGATGTTCCACCAGCGCATGCTGGAGCATTTATTGATGCGGTTCACCGTCTATCGAAGCCTTATCATCAGGATAATGATTAATACTCAGCAATTACGTCAAGAGCAGACAGAGAAAGCTCAACAGATTATCTTAACCGACCAATTTATGGCACCAACTTATATTGCAGGTGCCGATGTCGGATTTGAAAATAGCGGTGCGGTCACTCGTGCCGCTATTGTTATTATGCATTATCCCTCCTTTGAAATTGTTGAATATCAAATAGCCCGTATTGCAACATTACTACCTTATATTCCCGGACTCCTTTCATTCCGTGAGTGTCCCGCGTTATTAGAAGCTTGGCAGGGCATTAAGCAAAAACCGCAACTTGTTTTTGTTGATGGTCAAGGGATCGCACATCCTAGACGGTTAGGGGTGGCAAGTCATTTTGGACTCTTAGCCGATATTCCAACCATCGGTGTGGCAAAAAGTCGTTTATGTGGTGATGATAAAAAATTAGACGACGATGTAGGAAGTACGGAAAAATTAATGGATAAGGATGAGCAGTTAGGTTGGATTTATCGTAGTAAAAAAAGATGTAAACCTTTATATATTTCTCCAGGCTATAAAGTGAGTATGGAGAGTGCATTAGCGTGGGTAAAACGTTGTATAAATGGATATCGATTACCTGAACCGACTCGTTGGGCCGATGGTATTGCCTCAAATAGGCGATTATTTGAGCAATTGAATAAGAATAAGCTCTAAATCGGCGGTAAATATGTGGATATTTTCAATTTTCAGGTAAACTGCGGCTAAGTTAAGAAAATGAGTAATCACTAATGTTGAAGAACCCAATCCATTTACGTTTAGAAAAGCTTGAAAGTTGGCAACACTTAACGTTTATGGCGTGCCTGTGTGAGAGAATGTATCCAAATTATCAGGTATTTTGTCGCGAAACAGGATTTACTGATCCAACCCTGTATCGTCGTATTCTCGATCTAGTTTGGGAAACTTTAACGGTAAAAGATGCGAAGGTGAATTTTGATTCTCAATTAGAGAAATTAGAAGAAGCTATTCCTGATGCATCTCAGTTTGATATTTATGGTGTCTATCCTGCAATCGACGCCTGTGTGGCACTGAGTGAGCTTATTCATTCTCGTTTAAGTGGTGAGTCACTCAGTCATGCTATTGAAGTGAGCAAAATTTCGGTTGGAACTGTTGCTACACTTGAAATGACACAAGCAGAAAGAGAAATGTCTGAAGAAGAATTAAAATCTCTTGCTGCGGTCACTGAAGAGTTCGATATTCAATGGGAAATTTATCGCCTACTTGTTGAGTGCGAAGAAAGAGATATTGAACTAATAAAAGGTCTGCGTACAGACCTGCGCGAATCTGGAATGAGCAATATCGGTATAGAATTAACGCACTAAATCAGAAAAACGTGATTTAGTGCTTGAAAAGCGACGTTTAAAGACTTCACATTACCCCCGTGTATGTTCTACATTGGGTACGAAAAGAAGTGGCTCAGGTGTTTTGCTTAACTGACTCTCTAAAAAAGATGAATTAAGTTTTTTCACCAGATGTTTTTCAAACGATAAAACATACTTTAAGGACTATTTTATGAACAAAGCTGAATTAACCGAATCAGTTGCTGAAAAAGCGGATCTGACAAAAACTCAGGCAAAAGCTGCTATTGAAGCGTTTATCGACTCAGTAACAGGTGCTCTGAAAGAAGGTGATTCTGTCCAGTTAGTTGGTTTCGGTACATTCAAAGTGAATCACCGTGCAGAGCGTACTGGTCGTAACCCTCAAACTGGCAAAGAAATTAAAATTGCAGCAGCTAACGTTCCTGCATTTACTGCCGGTAAAGCACTGAAAGACGCAGTAAAATAATTCCTTTGAACGGAATGAACAATAGAGGGGGAGTTGCTCCCCTTTTGTTGAGACGACAGGGGCTGTTAGCAATAGGGTTCTCTTTTTTGCTCAGCGCCTGCTCTTCTTCTCCACAACTACCCGAATTTTCTGCAACGGGCTATATTGCAGATGAAGGGGTTGTGCGGCTTTGGCGTTTAAATAACAAAACATCAGAGCCTCAAGTGATTATGAGTGTCTATAGCTTTTATCAAAAGCCTGAAACTGTTGTCACTTTTTATGAGTACCGCCAAAATAGATTATGGCAAATTCGCAGTGAAATCGTTAATCCCTCCCATCCTTCCTCTTGGCATTTACGTTTAAATAAACGTGGCGAAGTTATCTTTATGCAACAAGAGTATCAAGGACAAAAGCGCCCATTAACAGAAGATGAACGTTTAAAAATGGTATTTGCAGCCAGTCGAGAACGAGAGATCAGTAAGGCATTGGCAATAGGTCAGGTAAAGTTAGTTCAAGGAACCTGGTATCAAGATACATTGACAACATGTGCGGGTGAAAAAGTGAATGTATCATTTGAAGCACCAGAACAACGTTGGCTAAAACGTAGAACACAGCATCTAACTCGTCCCGCTTATGTTGCTTGGTTGGATTCCCCCGAAGGTAACCAGTTGTTAATGGTTGCAGAACACGATTTTTGTAAATGGGAACCAACAAAAGAGAGTTTGTGATCACTCCCTTTTGCTGTTTTAACTTACTTTTTTAAACGCGCAATGGCACGATAGCCGATATCATGGCGATAGAAACAGCCATACCAGTGAATACTGTTGGCTAAAGCATAGGCATTCTTTTGAGCTTGTTCGATATCTTCCCCTAAAGCAGTTGCACATAATACTCGGCCTCCTGCTGTAACAACTTCACCTTGAGCCGTTAATTTTGTTCCTGCTTGAAATACCTTAGCTGTTGAAGAAGATGTTGCTGTTAGTCCCTCAATAATATCATTTTGGCGGTAGTTATCAGGATAGCCACCGGCGGCCATTACAACACCTAAAGCGGGGCGGGGATCCCAAATGGAGTCTTTACCAGCTAGTTCGCCTTTTGCACCCGCTAAACAGAGATCAACTAAGTCTGATTGCATGCGCATCATAATAGGTTGCGTTTCCGGATCGCCAAAACGGCAGTTAAACTCAATGACTTTGGCAATACCTTGCTTATCAATCATTAAGCCTGCATAAAGAAAACCTTGATAGCGATGTCCTTCGGCAGCCATGCCTTTGACAGTTGGATAAATGATGTTATCCATGACTTGCTGGTGGATTTCAGGAGTAACAACCGGTGCAGGAGAATAAGCCCCCATTCCGCCGGTGTTTGGGCCTGAGTCACCATCACCGACGCGCTTATGATCTTGACTTGTTGCCATCGGAAGTACATTTTCACCATCCACCATGACAATAAAACTGGCTTCTTCTCCATCAAGAAATTCTTCAATAACAATACGGTGTCCTGCATCACCAAAAGCATTACCTGCTAACATATCTTTTATCGCATTTTCTGCTTCGGTATGTGTCATGGCAACAATGACACCTTTACCCGCAGCTAGGCCATCCGCTTTAATCACAATAGGTGTGCCAACTTTATGGAGATATTCAAGTGCAGGCGCTATTTCAGTAAAGTTTTGATAAGCTGCCGTTGGGATATGATGGCGGGCTAAAAAATCTTTTGTAAATGCTTTCGAACCTTCTAGTTGTGCCGCACCTTTGGTGGGGCCAAAAATCATCAGTCCCGCTTGTTTGAACGCATCTACTACACCAATTACCAATGGTGCCTCAGGCCCCACAATGGTTAAATCAATGTGATTTTGCTGGGCAAATGCAACTAATGCGGCAATATCAGTGGCACTAATATCAACGTTTTGTACGCCATGTTCTAATGCTGTTCCTGCATTACCAGGGGCAACAAACACTTGGGTTGCTAAAGGCGATTGCGCTGCTTTCCAAGCTAGTGCATGTTCACGACCACCATTACCAATGATTAAAATTTTCATAGCAATCCCTTATTAATGGCGGAAATGACGCATGTTAGTAAAAATCATCGCGATATTGTGTTCATTAGCTGCTGCAATTACTTCATCATCACGAATAGAACCACCTGGCTGAATAACACAAGTTACACCGGCCATAGCTGCCGCATCAATACCATCTCTAAAGGGAAAGAATGCATCAGATGCCATGGCGCAACCTGCTACTTCTAAACCTTCATCAGCCGCTTTAATCCCTGCTATTTTAGCAGAATAGACTCGGCTCATTTGGCCCGCACCAATGCCAATCGTCATGTCATTTTTGGCATACACAATTGCGTTGGATTTCACAAATTTTGCAACTTTCCAGCAAAATAGCGCATCTTTCCATTCTCGTTCACTAGGCTGGCGTTGCGTGACAACCCTTAGGTTTTCTTCTTTAACCATACCTAAATCACGATCTTGTACTAATAAGCCCCCGTTAACCCGTTTGAAATCAAGTGCAGGTTTAGCTTCTTGCCATTCACCACAGGCTAATACACGAACATTAGGTTTGGTTGCTAAAATAGGTAGAGCATCTTCATTAATAGAAGGCGCGATAATGACTTCGACAAATTGACGCTCTATAACGGCACTTGCTGTTTTTGCATCTAAGCTTCTATTGAAAGCGATAATACCGCCAAATGCAGAAGTTGGATCAGTTTTAAATGCATTGTCATATGCTTGTGTGAGGGTGTCCGCAATAGCAACGCCACAAGGGTTTGCATGTTTCACGATAACACAAGCTGGTTCGGAAAATGATTTCACGCATTCCAATGCAGCATCAGTATCGGCAATATTGTTATAAGAGAGTGCTTTACCTTGTAATTGATTTGCTGTTGCGATAGAGGCTTCTTCAATATTCTCTTCTATATAGAAAGCCGCTTGCTGATGAGCATTCTCACCATAACGCATATCTTGTTTCTTTATATAGTTAAGATTTAAGGTACGAGGGAAGGTTCCTGATGGTTGTGAAGTATCACCATAATAAGGTGCAACTTTTTGGCCAAAGTAGTTCGCAATCATACTGTCATAAGCTGCGGTATGCTCAAAGGCTTTAATGGCTAAATCAAAACGTGTATCTAAAGTCAGACTGTTTTGGTGATTGTCCATTTCTTCAATCACTTTTTCATAGTCATTGCTATTAACCACAATGGTGACGTCTTTATGATTCTTTGCTGCGGAACGAACCATGGTAGGACCACCAATATCAATATTCTCAACAGCATCTGCTAATGAGCAATCGGGACGAGCTACTGTTTTAGCAAAGGGATAAAGATTGACAACAACCATGTCGATAGGACGAATATCATGCTCCTCCATAATGGTATCATCTTGTCCACGACGTCCTAAAATACCACCATGTACTTTAGGGTGAAGTGTTTTTACACGACCATCCATCATTTCTGGAAAACCGGTGTAGTCAGAGACTTCTATGACGGGTAAGCCAGCTTCTGCTAATAGACGCGCTGTCCCTCCTGTTGATAAAAGTTCTACATTTCTTTCTACAAGCGCTTTCGCAAATTCTAAAATACCTGCTTTATCAGACACACTTAAAAGAGCACGGCGGATAGGACGAAGGTGTTGCATGAGTTTTATCCCTTGGGTTTTTGTATAACAGTAGTCATTGTGATGAAAAGTCACGTTGATACAGTGAAATTGTGTTTGCACCACTAACATTTCAGAAGATGAAGACAAAATCAATCTCACTCATTTGGGTATTATAATAACGCAAACGTTTGCGTTTGACATGCTAAATTTGTGGGAAAAGATGGCTTGTGGATAAAATTGTTGATAACTGCGTATAACTAAGGGTTTTGCTGTGGAATTAAGCAAACGAATTTTTTTCTTAAAAAAACTATTGCCAGCCTCAGAAAACTCCCTATAATGCGTCCTCGTTGTCACGGCACAGGGCGCTAAGCGAACTGGCTGAGAGAACAAAATAAAAAGTGAAAAGCCTAATAAATTAGCGCTTGACACTGAATGAGGAAGATGTAGAATGCACCTCCTCGCAACAACGCAGAAGACCGGAAACGGCAGCGACAGTTGCACTGCTCTTTAACAAATTATCAGACAATCTGTGTGGGCACTCGCAGAGACGATATCTTCTAAAAAATTAGATGTATCAAGTCTTGAAGAGTGACTAACAAGTTAATTCATATAATGAATAAGCTAAGTTTTCGATTTCTTTGAGCATCAAACACTTTTAATTGAAGAGTTTGATCATGGCTCAGATTGAACGCTGGCGGCAGGCCTAACACATGCAAGTCGAGCGGTAACAGGAGAAAGCTTGCTTTCTTGCTGACGAGCGGCGGACGGGTGAGTAATGTATGGGGATCTGCCCGATAGAGGGGGATAACTACTGGAAACGGTGGCTAATACCGCATAATGTCTACGGACCAAAGCAGGGGCTCTTCGGACCTTGCACTATCGGATGAACCCATATGGGATTAGCTAGTAGGTGGGGTAAAGGCTCACCTAGGCGACGATCTCTAGCTGGTCTGAGAGGATGATCAGCCACACTGGGACTGAGACACGGCCCAGACTCCTACGGGAGGCAGCAGTGGGGAATATTGCACAATGGGCGCAAGCCTGATGCAGCCATGCCGCGTGTATGAAGAAGGCCTTAGGGTTGTAAAGTACTTTCAGCGGGGAGGAAGGTGATAAGGTTAATACCCTTATCAATTGACGTTACCCGCAGAAGAAGCACCGGCTAACTCCGTGCCAGCAGCCGCGGTAATACGGAGGGTGCAAGCGTTAATCGGAATTACTGGGCGTAAAGCGCACGCAGGCGGTCAATTAAGTCAGATGTGAAAGCCCCGAGCTTAACTTGGGAATTGCATCTGAAACTGGTTGGCTAGAGTCTTGTAGAGGGGGGTAGAATTCCATGTGTAGCGGTGAAATGCGTAGAGATGTGGAGGAATACCGGTGGCGAAGGCGGCCCCCTGGACAAAGACTGACGCTCAGGTGCGAAAGCGTGGGGAGCAAACAGGATTAGATACCCTGGTAGTCCACGCTGTAAACGATGTCGATTTAGAGGTTGTGGTCTTGAACCGTGGCTTCTGGAGCTAACGCGTTAAATCGACCGCCTGGGGAGTACGGCCGCAAGGTTAAAACTCAAATGAATTGACGGGGGCCCGCACAAGCGGTGGAGCATGTGGTTTAATTCGATGCAACGCGAAGAACCTTACCTACTCTTGACATCCAGCGAATCCTTTAGAGATAGAGGAGTGCCTTCGGGAACGCTGAGACAGGTGCTGCATGGCTGTCGTCAGCTCGTGTTGTGAAATGTTGGGTTAAGTCCCGCAACGAGCGCAACCCTTATCCTTTGTTGCCAGCACGTAATGGTGGGAACTCAAAGGAGACTGCCGGTGATAAACCGGAGGAAGGTGGGGATGACGTCAAGTCATCATGGCCCTTACGAGTAGGGCTACACACGTGCTACAATGGCAGATACAAAGAGAAGCGACCTCGCGAGAGCAAGCGGAACTCATAAAGTCTGTCGTAGTCCGGATTGGAGTCTGCAACTCGACTCCATGAAGTCGGAATCGCTAGTAATCGTAGATCAGAATGCTACGGTGAATACGTTCCCGGGCCTTGTACACACCGCCCGTCACACCATGGGAGTGGGTTGCAAAAGAAGTAGGTAGCTTAACCTTCGGGAGGGCGCTTACCACTTTGTGATTCATGACTGGGGTGAAGTCGTAACAAGGTAACCGTAGGGGAACCTGCGGTTGGATCACCTCCTTACCTAAGAGATACGTGTTATGTG
>NZ_CAWQOK010000162.1:0-7892 GCF_963896075.1 Proteus sp. G4415 | reverse complement strand
CAATTTAAAAGTTTTAATAATTATAATCCATTATTAAATAAAAAAAGAAAAGATAATGGCTTTGTTTTTACAACAACTATTAAAAATAAAGCACCTATTATCTGGGGTTTTTATCCAGCAATAGAATTAAGTTATACCCGTAGATTAAGCAATGTGGATTGGTTATATCAATATCAGCAGCATGAAGTCTTATTTAAATTAGAAAAACAATTTTAATTAATTTAAAGCATGACTTCTTTATTAATTAAGTAGGTAACACAATGCATGTAGTGCTTTTTCACAAACGTACGTTAGTCTCCATGATGGTTTCACTCTCCTTATTTTCTCTCAATAGTTATTCCAAGACGAAGGATAATACAACCGATCTTGGACAAATTCAGGTTGCAGATAATTTAGAAAAAGATCAACAAGGTTATGCTCAAGTCTATGAAAAGGATGTGGCTAATATTTATTTAGGTAAAGCCCTTATTGAACGTTATCAAGGGGTATCGCCTGCAGATTTATTTAAAAGCGCGATAGGTGTTTATAGTGGTGAAGCCCGTAATGGAGGAGCATTGGATCCGAATATTCGTGGTATTCAAGGCCAAGGGCGTATCCCCGTTACTGTGGATGGTACTGAGCAGGCGATTACGGTTTATCGTGGTTATAGCGGTGCATCTAATCGTAACTATATTGATTCAAATTTGATAAGCAGTATCTATATAGAAAAAGGCCCTTCACTTAATCCTAATATAAAAACAGGAATTGGCGGAGGGGTTGCCATTAAAACATTAGATATACGTGATATTGTGCCCATTGGTGAGTCTTTTGGTATTAATTTTAAAGGTGATATTAGT
Organism: Proteus sp. G4415; assembly: GCF_963896075.1. NCBI lineage: Bacteria > Pseudomonadati > Pseudomonadota > Gammaproteobacteria > Enterobacterales > Morganellaceae > Proteus > Proteus sp. G4415. The sequence continues at coordinate 7,056 of NZ_CAWQOK010000162.1, read as the reverse complement.
AATAATGCCACAGGCTATAAAGATATTTATACTAATATGATTGAAGAGTACCGTTATTATCCAAAATTCTATCAACAAAATGCTTATATTATCGATCCTGCATTAGAAATAACACCTAAAAAAAGTAAAATAGAAAACTTTCAAGATTATTCATTTCGCTTAGGTGTAGGATTTGAGAAAGAAAAATTTAATTTACTTTTTGCATATGCAATACGTGAAAAAGGTAATTATTTTGCAGGAAAGAGAAATGTAGAAGAGTATAGTAAAGTAGATGAGCAATTGCTTAATTCTGTTTATATAATGGACGGGAAAAGACATTTTGAGCCTTATTTACCTTTTATTGCTCATATTTATCGACCTGGTAATGAAGTACCAAATACATCTAATCGTAACCGCTCTTTTTTAGTAAAAGGAATTCTATTTCCACAACAAACGCATCGTTTCTCCATTAATTATCGATACACCGATTTATTATTTGGCGATATTATGCCATCACGATTAAGTTGGGTTCGTTATCAAGAAAATTTAGTTAATCAATGGCCTTTGGCAAATATTACACAACAAGCAGGCACATTAACCTATCAATATAAACCAGAAGATAAAAAAACAGATTTATTACTGCGTTTATGGGGCAATTTAACGTTAGGACATACTAATACTCGGGGAGGAAAACCAAGAGAGCCTAAAATGGTTGATTTTAGAGCTAGCAGAAATACAAGGTGGGATCCCTCTATTGATACAGGCTTTTTAGATACAGCTTCTCTATATCAAGATAATAATCGTTATGGTGTTGATTTTTCATCGTTATTTAAATTATCACCTCAGTTTTCTATTTCTTTTTCCGGTCAATATCAATTGGAAAAATTAGATAGTCATGAGCTTGAACTTCCCATGGGTTTTGATTTCGTGACCGAGGGGCGAGCAGGGCAACGTCATGAAGTCAATTTAGCGTTAGCCACAGATTGGAAACCATTACCTTGGTTTGCGATGAATATTGGCGGTAAATATCATTACTATCATCTGACGGATACCTTTTTAAATAATAAACGGAAGAATAGGGTTAAAAATTACGAGAAAACAGCCCCTATCCGCGGTTATCTGATCTCTTATCGACGAGTATTAACGCCAGAAGAGTATTTACTCTATCGCGCGGTTAACAAAATTGATGTCGATACTTTACCTGACGAGTTAAAAAATTACCGAAATTCTGCTGAGCTGAGTAAAAAAATTAGAGACTTTCAACAAGCGGTTTTAGTTTACCCTGAAGGTGGCGCTTTGCTAGAGGAAATCAAGGAGCAGGTTGCTAGGCCATATCTTCAGAGAATACAGCATGATATGGAGCATGAAGATTTTCTTCGTAATAACCATGGAAAGATGCAAATAAAACGCGCTAAAGCCATCCCGATGAAAAGAGAGTTTAGCCTTTGGTTATTTGATGAAAATGGCGTGCTATCTAAGAGTAAGAATATTTTACTTAATGGTTTTCTTGATATGGAGGAAAAAGTCCCTCATCCAGTGACGGGGGAGTTAGTTTATCGCTTTGAAAAAGATGTTATTAATCCTCAGGCATTTTCTCTATCAGAAGATATTCAAGATCCCTACGCACTGGAGCCTAGCTATCAGCATGGCGCATTTTCCCCTTTAATCTCTGCCACCCTTTATGCCAACGATATGGTGCGTTTTTATGGCCGTTATACTGAGCAATTGCGTTTGCCTAACTTATTTGAAGATACCAGTGGTTTTTCAGGCTCTAAAGCTCGCTATTATGGTTTTAAGTTAAAGCCAGAGCGAGCCAAAAGCAGTGAGTTTGGTGTGGTTGTTGATTTTACGCATTGGTTGAATATAGAGCGCCACGCTGATATTAAAATTAATTACTTTAAAACGAACATTGAAAATGTATTTGATAGAGATGCTAATTGGCAAATTAGACAGTTAGAAAAACAAATATTAGAAGGTGTAGAGTTACAAGCCCGGTTTGATAATGGATTTATTTTCTTTGATACCGCATTAGTGTATAGCCATAAAAATAAAGTCTGTGATGAAAATGCTTTTTATGAGCTTGATGCATCAGGATTATCGGGTATTAAAAACTGTATGACAGGGGGATACCCTGGCGGATTTTTGCGCACCTCAATGCAGCCTAAATACTCAGTTAACCTACATTTAGGCACGCGCTGGCTAAATGATAAATTAGAATTAGGTAGTCGCTGGCTCTATTCATCAGAAGTTGAAAATAAAGATGAAAAATGGCTTAAAGAAAATTTACCTAATAGCTATTTTGGCATAAATAATAATCCGATGCGTTGGGCAAAAGTATTTACTATTGATGCTTATGCAACCTATCAATATAGCCCCAATTTATCTTTTGAAATAACAGGAAGTAATTTATTAAATGAATATTACATTGATCCGCTGACTCGTTCTGGTATGCCGGCACCAGGAAGAAGTTTGCGATTAGGTGTAACAGCCCAATTTTAATACAAAGATAAAATAGGAGTTTTATTTATGTTGGCACTTTCTGTCAGACAGCCACTTAATATTTATTATTGGCTCATTGCGATATCATTAGTTTATATCAGTTTATTGAGTTGGGTACTTAATTCATGGTCTATGACAGAAAGTGCGCACCATATTGATCAGCAACAGCAAAATACATTATCGGTCTATCAGGTGATGTTTTCGCCACCTAAACAATCTACTACCATGATTGAACCGAGAATAAAGATCGAGTCACAACAACCACCTATTGCACTACCAAGAAGTGAGAACGGTGAGTTTATTGAAGCGCCCAAACAACCCGCAAAAAAGCGTCAACAACAACCGGCCCCAATAACACCTAAAGCGATAAAACAGGTAAAAAAACAGCCAGTAGTAGACAAAACAGTACCTATAAAACTACCTGATTTAACAAATCACAACATAGTTCAAAGTACATCACAACCATCAGCAGAAAACTTAACACAGCATACCGCGAGTTCATTGGCAGGGAGCAGTCGTGCATTAAGTGAAAATGGTATTGGGCAGGGAGAGTCTGAAAATCACTATATCAGTTTATTGCGCCGAGAAATTGAGCGTCATAAGCGCTATCCTGCGCAAGCTCGTCGTATGCAAGATGAAGGGCTGGTTGTTGTGCGTTTTTCATTAACCGATGAAGGCTATATTTCATCCGTTGTACTTGAGCAGACCTCAGGGGTGGCATCTCTTGATAATGCTGCACTTGCCGCGGTAAAACGGGTAAAACCAATTGGCCCGAAACCTAATAACTTATCTGATCCTTTAACTATCTCGTTAAAATTTCAATTAAATTGAATAAAAAATACCTAAGTCAATATTACACTTAGGTATTTTATGGAAATAAAACATTAGAATAAAACAGTCATATCAGCCAACAAGGTATTAGGCTCAAAGAAATAGAGATGAAAATAGAGATTTTTTTGATCTTCTTGACTAAAAATACAAGATAAATCAATTTGATAAGTATAAAAATAACTTTTATTATCGGAAATAGGATGATTAAGTAATGGGGTTATTTTATAAATAATATTATCTTGATCTGTGGTGAGCTTAAATTCAGCAGAACCAATAATAGTGCCTTGGGTCGCATCGCCCGTTCTTGCCACTATAGCTAATGATTGTTCCTGCGTAATTGCACACTGTAATAACAAGGTGATTTTTTGTGATAAACCTACTTTGCCAATCGGCTCTTCGGATGGTAAACAAAAATAAGCATCGTGATTTAACAAAATACAATTTTTCCCCACTAACATATCACTATAGCCATATTGAGCTTTGCTTAGTTGAGTCATAAACCCATGATTTAAATCGAGTTCATAGCTCTTTTTTGCTGTGGGTAAATGATTTTTAGTGTCAAGGGGTAAGGATGCATAACCATCATAAAAACGAAATATAGGTGCAGATTCGGTTAACCAAGCTCCTGAGTCAGCTTGACAGCTTTTTCCATTGTGACGACTTAAATAAAGATTTACGCCATTAAAGCAGTAGCCAGGAATATTAAGATACGATTTATTATCTCGATTACCTTGACCGATAGTAAAACTATTATTGTTAACATCATCAAGTACCATATATTTTAACCCTCCCCAAGGTGTGTCAGAAATATAGCGAACGGAGGGTAAAATTTGTGTTGGTGACAGATAGGCTTTCTGACTGTCTGGGGTAAAAAATGTGTCGCTTTTTATAACATCATGGCTATCTCCTGCCACGCCATTACAGCCTTCATATTGAAAACTATCTACCTCTTTTTCAGGTGTTAAGTAGTTCTGTTTTAAACGGATCACTGCATCAATATGAGAGTAGGATTCAATACTTTGTAGCATGGATGTTCTATGTAATATATCTTTTCCCATCTCAACGTAAGTCTTGTAATAACTGATTTTTGGATCATGGCTATAGTCATTTCCATAAAGCTCTAAGCTATTCCAACGAGCAAAGGGGGTTGTAAATTCAATTTCAAAACTACGTTTAACCCAAGTTTGATAGAAAGATAAACCAGAAGTATAGATACCCACTAAAAAAGTATTACATTTATTATAATCATCTTTAAAAACTTGGGAGGTCTGCTGATAAATCGCTTTATGAATATTGGCGTTAAATTTATCAATGCTGTTTCTTAATGTTTTTAGATTATTTTTGAAATAATCCTCTTCCAGAGCAAGTTTTTCTTTATTGGTTAATATATCGCAATGGGCGGCGACAAAAAGTGCGCAACAGTGGCAATAAAAGGGCAATCCTGCTGATTGTGCTAAATTTAATACTAATGGTTGTTGAGCAATAATTGTCGAAATCACATCATCAAAACGGTTAAGAACTTGTTCCCGTAAATCTCGTAGTTGTGTTTCTGAATAATGCACATTGGGGTCAAGGTAACGAGCGAGAGAATCTGAAAATAATTGATAAACGTCGCTAATACCTTCTGTTGTGAGTTTAATGATTTTTATATTGTTATCAGTGATTTTAGCATCAATAATACGAGAGACATGGGCAATAATTTGCTCAGCTAACGAGCTATCTTTCATATTTTTATTCATGAGGCCAAAAAGTGCGGAAGTAATTTTTGAAAGTACCCCCCCAACAACAGGTATTAGACCAATGATATGACCCACGACCACTTCACCCACCATAATAGGCGCATTAAGCGGATCTTGTTGATTAAATTCATCCACAACAGTGGGTAATATATTACTGTTGCGATTAATCATATCTAACATCCCATCCTTTAAGTCCTCATATTCAATGCAGGTTAAAGGTTGAGTACAGGGGAGTGACGAAGGGCTTATTGATATTTTTAACGGATTTAAATGCATAAAAGAGACTCCTTCTCTGACGTAGTATTATTTAATTCCATTTTTCTATTAATTGAGGTGTACCTGATAAGCCGTTATAAACAGTGATAGATAATTCTGTACCACGGATTTCTACGGCTAAATAATCTCCTTTAAATAGCGCACCACTATTATAAACTGGGACATCGCCGAAGATCTCACTGCCACCATAACGGTTATCTTGACCAACATAATGGGTATGCCCAACAAATACCGCCTTTACCCCGTAATGTTCTAGCATATATTTAAAGAAGGTCAGCTCTTCTTGAGATGATTTTTCTGGGAAGTGTTGGTTTCCATCATGGAAGTTTAATATGATGGTTTTATTGCTATTTCGCGCCTGAATTAAATCTTTTTCTAACCAATCAATAGAATCTGTGACATTAATGGTTGAAGCTGACCAGTGATCGAGCACCACATGATAAGTGGGATAATTTTGTAATTGCACAAAATGGATATCACCATATTCCCAAGAGTAAGCCTTACTACCTGAATATTCGCTACTATCGTATCTAAAATTACCTGAAGTCGCATAATTACGATACTCTTCAATACGGTAGTGCATATCAAAAACCATGCCTCTTGCACAGGCATTCATACTGTAATCGGCATTACTCGGCTCTGCACAGTCACCCACATTGTTTTGATAATCGTGATTACCAAGTCCAACATAGGTATTAAATCCTAAAGGTGAAGGGGCAAACAGTGCACGAAAACTTTCACGTTGGGAGCGACGGCCAAATTCTGTTAAGTCACCATTTATAATGCCAAAAGCAAAAGATTTTTCACGGTGTAATGCTTGAATACTGTCTCTAACGCTTTTTACGGTGGTTTCCCAACGGGATTGATCATTATTGGGGTCATTATTATCTAGATCTAGACGCCAAGGTTGTGGATCTGACATGACAATAATATTGTAATCAGTAGATTGTGTTGTTGTCATCGCGATACTCCTTGTTACATTTTTATGGGTTAGCCTCCTTTTTGACCTAAATAGCCATAAACTACAATTGCAAAGTTTATTAGTGATCTGTGAGAAACATTGGAGAAAGTAGTGAAAAAGAGAAAGCGGCGCTCTAGAAATAAAACCTATAGAGTTACCGCTTTTTCATGGTGAGGTAAATTGATTAAATGGCTTTCTTCTGTGATTTATTCGCGATCCACAGTCCGCTCATTTTCATCGAGTAACCAAATAAAATACCGAGAATGAGTGAAGGGATAGTTTGTGTTAAATCACCTTGTGCGGCAAAAATAGTACATGCGCCAATAAAAGTACCCGGAATATAAGCCAGTAATGTGCTTTTAGCTTGCACACACATTACAAAGGCAATTACACCGGTGACGGCGTAGCCAAAAACCGCACTATCATTAAACAGTTGGCTACCATAAATAATCGCTAATGCCCAAATAACACCACTCATAATAGTCGCAATCGTCACGACTAAGCCTTTAAAACCTTCTTTAGGGTAGGCGAAATAAGCCGTGCAACCTAAAAAACCAGCCCAACTTAATAAGTCAAATTGGCTAGCAACAAATGCCCAAATGGCAGAAAGAATGCCTGTTGTCAGCGCAGTAAAATAAAGCGTTCTCACGATAGACTCTTAAAAGTAGTGGGGATATTTACCCTGTTAACTAAAGGTGAAGTTTAGCATTGTCATTAGTTGATTTACTATATTTAGATCATTAAACATCATCATTTAAATAACAATTTTTT
>NZ_CAWQOK010000161.1:0-20582 GCF_963896075.1 Proteus sp. G4415 | reverse complement strand
TATTATTGGCGGTGGTACGGGGGGTACTATTCTCGCTAATATCTTAGCTAAAAAATTAAATGATGAAATATTTTCAAAAAAAATAAAAATTACGCTTATTTCAGATAATCCATACCATTATTACAAACCTGCATTTATGTATATTGCATTTAACCTTTTCTTAAAAGAAGAGTTAATGCGATCACAAAGAAGTTTATTAAGACCAGAAATTGAATTTGTTATAGATAAAGCTGAAAGTTTCGATTTTAATAATAAAACAGTTTATTGTTGTTCTAAGAAAAAATATCACTATGATTTTCTGGTATTAGCCACAGGATGTGTTCCTCGTCTTGATAGAATTGAAGGTTTAGCTGAAGCTGGAAATCATTTTTATCAATATGAAGCTGCACGAAAATTAGCAGATAAAATTGCTACCATTGAAAAAGGGCGTGTATTTATCACGGTAACTTTCCCTGAAACGCCAAATGTACCTCACCAATGTGGTATTGCACCAATGGAAACAACCTTGATGCTGGATGAATTTTTACGTCAGCGACGGGTAAGAAGTAATATAGAAATTGTTTATACCTATCCTACCGTAGCTCAACTATTAAGAAATTGTCTTTTTATGCAGCAAGAAGTTTGTGAAGTACTTCCTGCGGTCTTTTCTGAACGAGATATCAAAGCAAAGCGTGGTTTTACATTAAGTCATGTTGATCCTGATAAGAAAATCGCCTATTCGAAAGAAGGAGAAGCAGAGCCTTTTGATATCTTAATGAGCACACCTCCTATAACAGCGGTAGAAGCCATTCGTAATACAGGATTAAGTGAATATAACAATGGTGAAGGCTGGCTACCGACCGACCCTGAAACATTACAGGTATATGGGTTAAATCAAGTTTATGTGTTAGGTGATACGGTTGATTTGCCTATTAGTAAGGCCGGTGGTAGCTGTCATAACCAAGCGGGTGTTATAGCTAATAATATTTGTGGTGAACTGCGTTATGGTTATCCGGCTGCAATTTATGATGGTCGAGTACAAGCTGTTGCCCAAATGGGATTATCAGCGGGTATGCCATTACAGTATGACTATAAACATGATGTTATTCCAACACCTCCAACAAAACTCGGTGGCATGTTACGTAACGGTTATAACCGGGGCTTATATTGGGCAACGGTCAGAGGATTATTGTAGGGGAATAAAATAATGAGTGAAAATAATTTAAGCCCAAATGAAAAACCGTTGTTATCTAATGAAGATAAAATTCATTTAGAACATTTACTAGAAAAAATAAGGCCTTTATTAGCATTAAAGCGCCTAGATAATATTGTTGATTTATTATCCTTAGCCTCAGATACCGTCGATATTATGGATAACGCAACGGTAGAAAAATTGGCGGTTGCTTTTGAAGAAACATTAATTCCGGTTTGGGAATTAACTACGGCCTTTAATATGGCTAAAAAAGAATCTCTTTATCAGGATAAAAAATATACCTTAGGTGCGACTTTTTCATTATTAAAAAATCCTGACACCTTAAAAGGATTAACTATTGTATTAAGGACATTACAAATTATTGGGGAAAATAATCAGAAAATAGAAGTTTAATTAATGTCAAGGAGATATAATGACGCAAAGTAATAAGTGTTTTAATACTCAAGCAATACATTATGGCTACTCTCCGTTAGATTATCAGGGGGCATTGGTGCCTCCTGTTTTTCAAACGTCCACTTTTGCATTTCCCACGGCTCAATATGGTGCTGATTGTTTTGCTGGGAAAGAAAAAGGGCATTTTTATACTCGTATATCTAACCCTACATTGGATTTATTAGAAAAACGATTAGCTCAGTTAGAGCAAGGAGACGCTTCTGTTGTTTTTTCTTCCGGTATGGGAGCTATCACTTCAACATGTTGGTCATTATTGCAGCCAGGAGATGAACTCATTGCTGATATGACCGTTTATGGTTGTACTTTTACTTTCTTTAATCATGGGCTGGCTAAATTTGGTATCACTATCAAACATGTTGATTTAACCGATCCTGAAAAATTAGCAGAAGCAATTACAGATAGAACAAAGCTTATCTTCTTTGAAACACCGGCTAATCCTAATATGCGGGTTAGTGATATTGAAAAGATCGCTAATATTGCGCACCAACATGATGTTTTAGTCATGGTTGATAGTACTTACTGTTCACCTTATTTACAAAAGCCACTAACCTTAGGCGCTGATATTGTCGTACATTCTATGACTAAATATTTATCAGGTCATGGTGATGTGATGGCGGGCGCAATTATCACTAATTATCAATTAGCAGATAAAATTCGCGTTGAGGGCTTAAAAGATATGACGGGGGCTTGTTTATCACCTCATGATGCAGCACTCGTCTTAAGAGGGATAAAAACGCTTAGCATTAGAATGGAAAAAATTTGCCAGAATGCGCAGCGTATTGCGCAATTTCTTGAAAATCATCCTAAGGTGGCAACGATTTCATATCCCGGATTAAACTCTTTTCCTCAATATGAACTTGCCAAAAAGCAGATGGCGTTACCTGGTGGCATGATAAGTATGGAGTTGAATGGTGGAATAAAAGCTGGCAGAGAATTTCTTAATCGCTTAATGCTTTTTACTCGAGCGGTGAGTTTAGGTGATTGTGAATCATTGGCTCAGCATCCTGCGACTATGACTCATGCGACATACAGTGCACAAGAGCGTCAACGCCATGGTATTAGTGATGGATTAATTCGTTTATCAATCGGTCTTGAAGACGTTGATGATTTAATTGCTGATTTAACCCAAGCGCTAGCCTAATTATATTGAGCGCAGATAATGGATAAAGAAAAGGCTGTGAATGACTCACAGCCTTTATTTTTCTTGATAACAGTAGATTATTTCTGCGTTATTCTTGGTTTGATACCAATATAGTAACCAACAGTTAAAATAGCCACCCATACTAACCCAACGATTAATGCCATTCGGGTTGATTCAAAGTAGCCTAAAATTGCTATCACAAATGCCATAAAAATAATGGTAATGGCGGGTGCTATTGGCCAAAATGGTACAGGGAATTTTAGTTTTTTCGCCTCTTCAGCACTCATTTGGCGACGCATAGCCACTTGAGAAAGTAAGATCATTAACCAGACCCATACAGTGGCAAATGTCGCGATAGAGGCAATAAGTACGAAGATTTTTTCTGGGATAAGATAGTTAAGCACAACCCCTAATAATAGCACTACTGACATCACTAATACGGTCATCCAAGGTACACCGTTACGCGTCAGTTTCATAAAGGATTTAGGTGCTTGCCCTTCTTGTGCCATGCCGTACATCATGCGACCAGCACCGAAAATATCACTGTTTATCGCAGAGATAGCGGCGGTGATCACCACAAGATTAAGAATGTTAGCGGCTGAATTGATACCCAGATTGGAAAAAATTTGTACAAATGGACTACCGTTATGGCCAATTTGTTGCCATGGGAAGATGCACATTAAAATAAAAATGGTCAGTACATAGAATAGTAAGATACGAAATGGCACCGCATTGATAGCTTTAGGGATCGTTTTTTCTGGATCTTTAGCTTCACTGGCGGTAATACCAATAACCTCAATACCACCAAAGGCAAACATCACAATGGCGAGTGAGGCAATAATGCCTTCTATACCATTTGGCATAAAGCCACCAAACTCCCATAGGTTAGAAATACCAATTGGATGTTCTGTTTGCTGACCAAAGCCGTAGATCATTATGGCTACACCACCGATAATCATGGCAATAATCGCAGTCACTTTAACGATAGAGAGCCAAAATTCCATTTCACCAAATATCTTCACATGACATAAATTTAAGGCACCAATAAAACAGACTATGCCTAATACCCATATCCATTGGTCGACATCGGGAAACCAAAGTTTCATATAAAAACCAAATGCGGTTACGTCGGCAAGACAAACGATAAGCATTTCAAAAACGTAGTTCCAGCCAGTTAAAAATCCGGCTAATGGTCCCATATAATGGCTAGCATATTGTGAAAAAGAACCCGCCACTGGATGATGGACTGCCATTTCCCCTAATGCGCGCATAACCATAAATACTGCGGCACCACCAATAAGATAAGCAAGAAGTACAGCGGGGCCTGCTTTTTCAATCGCCGCGGCTGAACCATAAAAAAGCCCTGTCCCAATAGCAGAGCCTAGCGCCATGAAACGAATATGCCGCCCTGATAGTCCTCGTGAAAGTTTATTCTCTTTTTGCATCTAAAGTGTTTCCCATCTCTGTCCAACCGAAAAATCGGCTCTCTTTTTTTCAGTGTCTTTTCGCACGTTAGCTATCCAAAACAAAGCATGTACCTTATCATAAAGCCTCTTACGGTGAGACAGTTATCTGTAATAATCATCAGCATTCATTGGATATCAGAGTTTCTTATGCAATACCCCATTAATGAAGTGTTTCAAACCTTGCAAGGTGAAGGTGTTTTTACTGGCGTTCCTGCGCTTTTTGTTCGATTACAGGGATGCCCTGTAGGATGTAGTTGGTGTGATACCAAACATACTTGGGAAAAAGAAGAGAGCAAGAAAGTCCCTCTTGGAGATATTCCCATTAAAACACAAGAAAGTGATACTTGGGGTATAGCCACTGTCGAAGATATTTTATCACTTTTCCGGCAACAACGTTATAGCGCAAAGCATGTGGTGATAACGGGAGGTGAACCTTGCCTTTATGACTTACGGCCGTTGACGGAAGGCTTAGAAAAAGCAGGTTTTGATTGCCAAATAGAAACCAGTGGCACGCATGACATTCTCTGTAGTGAAGCAACATGGGTAACACTTTCGCCGAAAGTCGGTATGCGAGGTGGATTGAATGTTTTATCTAGTGCGATTAATCGTGCCAATGAAATTAAACACCCTGTTGCTCGTGAAAAAGATATCGAAGCACTGGATGATTTACTGCGATTAAGAACTCAACAACCTATGGCAATCGTTGCCTTACAACCAATCAGTTGTAAAGAGAGTGCAACAGCGTTATGTATTAAAACCTGTATTGAGCGTAATTGGCGTTTTTCAATGCAAACACATAAATATTTAAATATCGCCTAGTGTGTCATTTATCGTTAAAAAAAATCAGCCTATGAGTGGCTGATTTTTTTAGGTGAAAATTACTCACCACGATAAATACATCCTGCGGTACATGTCTCTTTAACCATCACGGCGGATAACAGGGGGAGTGATGGTTTAACTTGTTGCCAAATCCATTTTGCCAGTACTTCGCTGGTTGGATTTTCTAACCCTTCAATGTCATTAAGATAATAGTGGTCGAGCCTATCAAGAGTCGGTTTAAATGCGGCTTTCACATCAGCAAAATCAATTAGCCAACCTGACTGCGCATCTACTTCACCAGTGATTTCTAATCTCACTAAAAATGAATGCCCATGTAAACGTCCACATTTATGGCCTTTGGGAACATGGGGTAAGTGGTGCGCAGCTTCAAACTGAAAATCTTTAAAGATGGTGGTTATCATCAAAACTCTCTTGACTTAAATAGTAAAAAAATACAGATAAAACGGTGTCTATTTAGTGTATCTGATTTAGTGTGTTACGCCTAATCGCTTAACCTTAGCGACTTATTATATTCTTTTTCGTTTATTCATTATATCGATAAAGGAAATCGGTAAATAAATTTAGTCTTTAAGGTTATTAGATAGAGCAAACCAGTCTTTAAGTCGTGCTCTGATCGTGCGATACCCTCTTATTCATTAAAAAAGTCCAACCACAATAACAGCACCGATGCAGTGCAATGTTTTTTTAAGGCAGGATCGATGAGCAATCAACCCCCATTATTATCAATGCTTCCATTAACACAGGAGCAATTGAATAAATTACAGGATGTGACGAAAGACTTAACTCCAGCCCAATTTGCTTGGCTTTCTGGCTATTTTTGGGGGCAATTCAATCAGCATTCATCCACTAAAGATGAACTGGTAAGTGTACAAAGTCAGGTTCCCCAACAAGAAACCATCACCGTGATATCAGCATCACAAACTGGCAATGCACGTCGTTTAGCTGAACAATTACGCGATAAATTGGTTGGTAATCAACTTAATGTTGAGCTCTATAGTGCGAGTGAATATAAATTTAAGCAGATCCACAAAACGACAACCTTAATTATTATTACCTCAACACAGGGGGAAGGTGAACCTCCTGAAGAAGCCATCGCATTTTATAAATATTTGCACTCTAAAAAAGCCGCGCCAATGAAGCAAACGGCTTATGCTGTACTGAGTCTCGGCGATAGTAGCTATGAACATTTTTGCCAAGCAGGTAAAGATTTTGATCATCAACTGGCGCAACTTGGCGCGACCAGTCTATTAGAAAGATTAGATGCAGATGTTGATTATCAAGCTGACGCTGATAAATGGATAACTCAGCTGACTGATATTTTAAAAATACGTGTACCTGAGCAAAACACTCAAGTATTGCAACAAACACAATCAGGAACAACCGACAGTGTCGATACCGCACGCTACCATCGTGATGCACCTTTTAGTGCCACTTTATTAACTAATCAGAAGATCACCGGTCGACATTCAGATAAAGATATCCGTCATATTGAAATCAGTCTAGCAGGCTCTGAATTGCAATATCTTCCCGGAGATGCACTAGGAGTATGGTTTAAGAATTCGGAAGAAAAAGTGGATGAGCTTATTACCCTATTATGGTTAACGGGGGATGAGCAGGTAAATGTTAAATCACAAACATTAACGTTAAAAGAAGCATTATTGCATCATGTTGAATTAACTCAAAATAGTGCACCAATTATTAAAGCGTATGCCCAATTATCCCGCCACGAAGAGTTATTATCGCTGGTGGCTGATAAAAGCAAACTTCAGCAATATGCGCAAACCTACCCAATTAATGAAATGGTACGTCAATATAGTGCGCAACCTAATGCTCAAGAGTTTATTGATATATTGCGCCCATTAACTCCACGTCTTTACTCCATCGCTTCATCACAACAAGAAGTTGATGATGAAGTTCATCTTACCTTAGGTGTTGTTCGTTATAACGTCGATCAGCGTGCTTATACAGGAGGTGCCTCAGGGTTCTTAGCTGATCAACTTCAAGAAGGCGATACAGTAAACGTTTTTATTGAACGTAATGATCATTTTCGTTTACCTGAAGATAATCAAGTCCCTGTGATTATGATTGGCCCGGGGACGGGGATTGCGCCTTTTAGAGGGTTTATGCAACAACGTGAAAGTGAAGGTGCGACGGGGAAAAACTGGCTCTTTTTTGGTAATCCTCACTTTGTAGAAGATTTCCTTTATCAAGTGGAATGGCAACGTTATGTCAAAAGCGGGTTGTTAACACGTATTGATTTAGCATGGTCGCGTGATCAAGCCGATAAAATTTATGTGCAAGATAAATTACGGGAACAAGGTCAGGAAATTTGGCAATGGTTACAGCAAGGTGCTTATCTCTACGTTTGTGGTGATGCATCAAGAATGGCTAAAGATGTTGAACAAACATTGTTAGAAATAGTAATGACCCATGGCAATAAAAATATTGAGCAAGCAGATGATTATTTAAGTGAGCTACGTTTAGCACGTCGTTATCAGAGGGATGTTTATTAAAATGAAATCACAAACTCAAGCGCCCTTAGTGGTTGAAGGAAAACTATCTGATAGTGAACGTATGAAAAAAGAGAGTAATTTCTTACGAGGCACTATTAGTGATGATCTACAAAATGGTCTAACCGGTGGTTTTGAGGGCGATAATTTTTTATTAATTCGTTTTCACGGTATGTACCAACAAGATGATAGAGATATTCGTGCCGAGCGTGCCCAACAGCTACTAGAGCCTCGTCATGCCATGATGTTACGTTGTCGTTTACCGGGCGGTGTCATCACACCAAAGCAGTGGCTAAGTATCGATAAGTTTGCTAGTGAAAATACGCTCTATGGCAGTATTCGTATTACTAATCGTCAAACTTTTCAATTTCATGGCATTTTAAAAGGTCATGTTAAACCGGCTCACCAAATGCTAGCGTCAACAGGCCTTGATGCTCTTGCAACCGCCAATGATGTTAATCGAAATGTGCTATGTACCTCAAACCCTGAACAATCTTCATTGCATCAAGAAGCTTATGAATGGGCCAAAAAACTATCCGAGCATTTATTGCCACGCACCCATGCCTATGCAGAAATTTGGTTAGATAAAGAGAAAGTGGCGACAACGGATGAGGAGCCTATTTTAGGTGAAACCTATTTACCTCGGAAATTTAAAACATCGGTGGTGATCCCCCCTTATAACGATGTTGACTTGCATGCCAATGACATGAATTTTATTGCCATCGCAGAAAATGGGCATTTGGTTGGTTTTAATGTGCTAGTCGGTGGTGGCCTTGCGATGACCCATGGTGATAAAAAAACCTTTCCGCGTTTAGCTAGTGAATTTGGTTATATTCCTATTGATAAAACATTAGCAGTCGCTGAAGCGATTGTGACGACGCAACGAGATTGGGGCAATCGTACTGAACGTAAAAATGCCAAAACCAAATACACCTTAGAGCGTGTTGGTATTGAAACATTTAAACAGGAAGTTGAACGTCGCTCAGGCGTTATGTTTGATATGATCCGACCGTATCAATTTACTCACCGTGGTGATCAAATTGGTTGGTTAAAAGGGGTTGATAACAAATGGTATCTAACCTTATTTATTGAAAGTGGTCGATTAATCGATAAACCTAATGCGCCGTTAAAAACGGGGGTTGCTGAAATTGCCAAAGTGCATCTTGGTGACTTTCGTTTAACAGCTAATCAAAATTTGATTGTTGCTGGTGTACCAGAGGCACAGAAAGAGCAGATTGAGGCGATAGCGCGTCAATATGGTTTAATTAATGATGAGGTTACACCGCTGCGTAAACATGCCATGGCGTGTGTTTCATTTCCAACTTGCCCATTAGCCATGGCAGAAGCGGAGCGTTTCCTTCCCGCATTTACCGATACCCTTGATAATATCATGGCTAAATACGGAGTCAGTGATGAGCATATTGTTGTACGTGTAACAGGGTGTCCTAACGGTTGTGGTCGTGCGATGTTGGCGGAAGTCGGATTGGTGGGTAAAGCCCCCGATCGCTATAACTTACATCTAGGAGGAAACCGCATGGGTACTCGCATTCCTAGAATGTATCGTGAAAATATTTCATCACAAGAAATCATTGAAATTCTTGATACTTTAATTGGTCAGTGGGCTATTTCACGTGAATTAAATGAAGGTTTTGGTGATTTTCTTATTCGCACTGATGTTATCAAACCCGTTGTTAATTCAGCCATTGATTTTTATGAAGTGCAGGAGGTGATATGAGTCGATTATCACTTTCTCAGTTGGTGTTGCTATCGATTGAAGAGCAGCGACTGGCGCTTGATGAAATCAACCAACAATTAGAGCAAAAAACGGCGATAGAGCGGGTGATTTGGGCTTTAGAACATCTTCCTAACCAGTTTGTTTTAAGCTCAAGTTTTGGTATTCAAGCGGCAGTTTGTTTGCATTTGCTTACCAGACAATACCCCGATATACCTGTAATTTTGACAGACACAGGTTATCTCTTTCCCGAAACATATCAATTTATTGATGAATTAACCTCTTCACTACAACTTAATTTAAAAGTATATCGCGCTGAAATATCTTCATCTTGGCAAGAAGCACGCTATGGCAAGCTTTGGTTGCAAGGGATTGAAGGTATCGAACGTTATAACCAAATAAATAAAGTTGCGCCAATGGAAAAGGCATTAAAGGAGTTACAGGCGAAGACATGGTTTGCAGGGCTACGACGCCAGCAATCCAAAAGTCGAGAGCATTTACCTGTTTTATCCATAGCGAAAGGTATTTTTAAGTTACTACCGATAGTCGATTGGGATAATAAACAAATTTATCAATATCTTAAACAGCATAATTTACCTTACCATCCATTATGGGAACAAGGTTATCTGTCTGTGGGTGATACCCATACGACACGCAAATGGCAAGAGGGAATGAGTGAAGAAGAGACGCGATTCTTTGGCTTAAAACGTGAGTGTGGATTACACGAATAATATTATTATTCATTATTAATATCGCTATTTATTTTGAGTGGGCAATAGAGTCATCTGTTGCCCTCTTTGTCGTGAGTAAAATAATAACCATTTGAAATTATTATATTTTTGCTTATTCCTTTCTGTTCCATCACATAGCTTTTTGTCATTTCATAACCCCGAATGCACCTTTTATAGTCGTTATTCATATAAGTAAACAATAAAAATGTGAGATACGCGTATGGATTACCTACCCTTATTTGTGGAATTAAAACAGCGCCCAGTATTACTGGTTGGCGGTGGGCATGTCGCTGCGCGTAAAGCCGTACTGTTATTAAAAGCGGGCGCTCGGTTACGTGTTATCGCGCCACAGTTATGTGATGAATTGCATCTTGCTTATCAGCAAAATCAAATTGAGTGGATTGCAGGGCAATATCAGTCAGAGTATTTACTTGGCATGATGTTGGTGATCGTGGCAACAGACGATAAGGTATTAAATCAACAAGTGTATCTAGATGTGCAAGCACGCCACATTTTTGTCAATGTCGTCGACTCTCAACCCCAATGCTCTTTTATCTTTCCTGCCATTATCGAT
Organism: Proteus sp. G4415; assembly: GCF_963896075.1. Taxonomy (NCBI): domain Bacteria; kingdom Pseudomonadati; phylum Pseudomonadota; class Gammaproteobacteria; order Enterobacterales; family Morganellaceae; genus Proteus; species Proteus sp. G4415. The sequence goes on along the minus strand of NZ_CAWQOK010000161.1, from coordinate 9,943 downwards.
AGAAATCCGATATTAATTGCTATTTCATCAGCGGGCAAAGCCCCTGTTTTAGTTCGTATGATACGGGAAAAGCTAGAGGCATTATTGCCTACCTCATTAGGGACTATGGCGACTATTGCGGGGAAATGGCGCAATAAAGTGAAACAAAAACTGACTGGTTTTCAAGCACGTTGCCGCTTTTGGGAGCAAGCGTTTAGTGGCAAATTTGCCTCATTAGTGGCAAGTGGTCAATTAATACAAGCGCAAGCACAGCTTGAACAACAACTGTCTCATCCAGATAGCCCACAAGGTGAGCTTGCTTTAGTGGGGGCTGGGCCGGGTGATGCCGGATTATTAACCTTACGAGGTTTGCAAGTTATTCAGCAGGCCGAGGTGGTACTTTATGACAGTTTAGTCAGTGCAGACATCTTAGAACTGGTGCGCCGTGATGCTGATAGAATTTGTGTGGGTAAAAGAGCGGGGCAACACAGTACGTTGCAAGAAGAAATCAATCAATTGATCGTGAAATATACTCAGCTTGGTAAACGAGTTGTCAGACTAAAAGGGGGCGATCCTTTTATTTTTGGACGCGGAGGAGAAGAGCTTGAAATTGCGGTACAACATGGCATTCCTTTTCAAGTTGTTCCCGGTGTTACCGCAGCTAGTGGGGCCAGTGCTTATGCGGGTATTCCATTAACTCATCGTAACTATGCGCAAAGTGTCACTTTTATGACTGGGCATTGCCAATCAGGGGGGATAGAGCCAGATTGGCAAGCTTTAGCGCAAGCTAATCATACGTTAGCAATTTATATGGGAACGACGAAAGCAGAACTTATTAGCCAGCGTTTAATAGAGCAAGGTCGTTCACCACTCACCCCTATTGCGGTCATTAGTTGCGCTACACGCCATGATCAACAGATCTTAACGGGAAATTTAACACAATTAGCGCAATTAGCTAAGCAAGCTCCCACCCCGGCATTATTAATCGTTGGAGAAGTTGCTGCATTACATCACCAACTTGCGTGGTTTGGTGATAGACAAACTCAACATACCTCTGCCATCCACTCATCTTTGGTTCATTTTGCCTAAACGAGGTTGTTATGAATGAAACACAATTAACCCATCTTCAGCAATTAGAAGCAGAAAGCATTTATATACTGCGTGAAGTTGTCGCTGAATTTGAAAATCCCGTCATGCTTTACTCAATAGGCAAAGATTCTTCGGTGATGTTACATCTAGCGCGTAAGGCTTTTTATCCGGCGAAATTACCTTTTCCTCTTTTACATGTTGATACGGGTTGGAAATTTCGCGAGATGTATGAGTTTCGCGATAAAACGGCCAAAGAGTATGGTTTTGATCTCAAAGTTTATCGTAATCCCCAAGGGGCACAATTGGGGATCAATCCCTTTATTCATGGTAGCGCCAAGCATACAGATATCATGAAAACAGAAGGTCTTAAGCAAGCTCTGGATAAATATGGTTTTGATGCCGCATTTGGTGGGGCGCGTCGTGATGAAGAAAAATCGCGTGCTAAAGAGCGTATTTACTCATTTAGAGATAGATCTCATCGTTGGGATCCGAAAAATCAACGTCCAGAATTATGGCAAAACTACAACGGCCAAATTAATAAAGGGGAAAGTATTCGCGTTTTTCCATTATCAAATTGGACGGAGCTAGATATTTGGCAATATATCTATTTAGAAAACATCGATATTGTGCCGCTCTATTTTGCTAAACACCGTCCAGTTATTGAGCGGGATGGTACCTTGATTATGGTTGACGATGATCGAATAGACCTAAAAGCTGGAGAGGTGATCACACAACAAAAAGTACGCTTTAGAACATTAGGTTGCTGGCCATTAACGGGTGCTATTCCTTCACAAGCAGACACATTACCCGCCATTATTGAAGAGATGTTAATTTCCACCAGTAGTGAGCGACAAGGGCGTTTAATTGACAGTGATCAGTCTGCTTCAATGGAACTTAAAAAACGTCAGGGTTATTTTTAATAGGAGTCACTATGGGACTTGCAGCCATCAAAACCAACCAACTGATCGCCGGTGAAATAGCACAATCAGGTGGTGTAGAAAATTATTTAAAAACACAACAGAACAAAGGGTTATTACGTTTTTTAACCTGTGGCAATGTTGATGACGGAAAAAGCACCTTAATTGGTCGCTTACTTCATGATACGCGGCAGATCTACGAAGATCAGCTCTCCACCTTACAAAACGAAAGTAAAAAGATTGGTACTCAAGGTGAAAAATTAGATCTCGCTTTGCTGGTGGACGGTTTAGCGGCTGAACGAGAGCAAGGGATCACTATTGATGTAGCTTATCGCTATTTTTCAACAGCCAAACGAAAATTTATTATTGCCGATACGCCGGGACATGCACAATATACCCGCAATATGGCGACAGGAGCATCAACGAGTACGCTTTCTATTCTGCTGATCGATGCTCGAAAAGGGGTACAAGAGCAAACTCGCCGCCATAGTTTTATTAGCACACTCCTTGGGATCCGTCACTTAGTGGTCGCGATTAATAAAATGGATCTACTTGATTATCAACAAGAGATCTTTGAGTCGATCCAACAAGATTACCTGCACTTTGCACAACAATTACCGCGCGATCTCACTATCGAATTTGTGCCTATCTCTGCACTGGAGGGGGATAATGTGGTATCTCCTTCATTAAATATGCCTTGGTATACAGGAAAAACACTGTTGGCATTACTTGAAGATGCGCCGGTTAAATTTAAATTAGGGGCTAAATCTCAAAGATTGCGTTTTCCTGTACAGTATGTGAATCGTCCTGATTTAGATTTTAGAGGCTACAGTGGCACAGTTTCATCAGGCTCTCTTTATCAAGGACAACAAATCAAAGTATTACCCTCAGGACAGCGTTCAACCATTAAACGTATTGTGACTTTTGATGGCGATCTGACTCAGGCGCAAGTGGGGCAAGCGATTACACTGGTGCTAGCGGATGAAATCGATATTAGTCGTGGCGACATTATTGTTGATGCTAACGATACCACTGCTAATGTTAGCAATCATGCGTTGGTGGATATCGTATGGATGTCAGAACAACCGTTAGTACAGGGGCAAACCCTTGATATCAAAGTAGCGGGCAAAAAAAGTCGTGCCAAAATAGAGAATATTCACTATCAAGTTGATGTGGATAAGCTCACTCAACAAGTGACCGAAAGTTTAGCGCTAAATGCCATTGGGCATGTTGAAGTATTATTTGAAGAGCCATTGGTGCTGGATAACTATCAACTTAATGCACAAACAGGGGGGCTTATTTTTATTGATAGATTAAGCAATGTCACGGTGGGTGCTGGTCTTATTCGAGAAATTCGCGACAACGAGCAACCCACAACTTCCCAATACGATGCATTTGAAATTGAACTCAATCAGTTGATCCGCCGCCATTTTCCGCATTGGGGCGCAAGAGACTTACTGGGAGGAAAATAGTGACGATACATCAAAATATTGTCTGGCATCCTCATCAAATAGGGTTAAAAGAGCGTGAAGCACAACAGGTACACAAAGGATGTGTACTTTGGTTTACTGGGTTATCTGGCTCAGGTAAATCAACACTGGCTGATGCGCTAGAGCAAACCTTATATCAGTACTCGACACTCCATGCGCCTATCCGCACCTATTTATTAGATGGTGATAATCTACGCCATGGTTTATGCCATGATCTTGGGTTTAGTGAACAAGATAGGCATGAAAATATTCGCCGTGTAGGGGAAGTGGCTAAATTAATGGTTGATGCCGGATTAATTGTCTTAACAGCATTTATTTCTCCTTATCAGCAAGATAGACAACAAGTAAGAGAAAGGTTTACTCAAGGGCGATTTATTGAGATCTTTGTTGATACACCTCTAGCCCTTTGTGAAGCACGTGATCCTAAAGGCCTCTATCAAAAAGCACGACGAGGAGAGATCAAACAGTTTTCCGGCATTGATTCACCTTATGAACGACCCATTGCGCCAGAAATTCATTTAGACGGCTCACTCGCGATTAATGAGCTTACACAACAAATCCTCGCTTATTTACAGCAACAACAAATTTACCGCTAATCATATCTCTACATCATTTTCTCTTATCTGGGAAAATATGTAGGGATAGAAGGGGTTTTTTAATAAACTGATTTGGCGGCAAATACAGTGTAAATACCACTTCTTTACTCACCACTCCAGTAGATAAAAACGCGCTTTTAAGCATATAACTTATACTTTATCTGAAAAATAGCGTGATTGTTTATGTTAAGGGTGGGGGGAATACGAATATTCATGTAATATATCTGCGCGCTTTTGTGGCGCAGATGGGAGAGTTGTGGGATGATTAGCCCATTCATTTTGGGGGTGGTAATGGGGAAATTAACAGTCTTACTTCTGATCTTACTTGGTTTTCTACAATATTCATTGTGGTTAGGTAAAAATGGTATTCATGATTACAACAAAGTAAGTCAAGAAGTTGAATCTGCATTAGCGCAAAACGCACAATTAAAGTCGCGTAATGATCGCTTATTTGCGGAGATTGATGACCTCAATGGCGGGCAAGAAGCATTAGATGAGCGTGCTCGTAGTGAACTTGGCATGATAAAGCCTAATGAAAGCTTTTATCGTATTGTTAATGATAAATCCCAACCACGTCGTTAATTTGTTGAATTAATAGTGTGCCTTGATATAAATACTATAATGAATATACCAAACTCTACTTTTCCTATTGTGGCGGTTATTCCCGCTGCCGGCATAGGTAGTCGAATGCAAGCAACCTGCCCGAAGCAATACCTTAAAATTGGCAGATTGACTATCCTTGAACATACTATTAATGCGCTATTAAAACATCCACGCATTTCGCAAATTATTGTCGCAATTAACCCAGAAGATGACTATTTTTATCACCTAGCCCTTGCTAAAGATAAACGAATTATTGTCGTTAAAGGAGGGGGACAACGTGCTGATTCGGTATTATCAGGGCTTCGCTATATTACAGAACATCTTGCGCAAAATACATGGGCGCTAGTTCATGATGCGGCAAGACCTTGCCTGTCCTTTAGTGATTTGGATAATCTTATTCAACTCATTGATGATAACCATCTTGATCCTCAATTTTGTGGCGGGATCTTAGCCTCTCCTGTGCGTGATACGATGAAACGTAGTCATCAACAAGATAACCATATTGAAAAAACAGTGGCAAGAGACACGCTATGGCATGCTTTAACGCCACAATTTTTCCCAGCGGCCTTGTTAAAACAAAATCTTGAAAACGCATTGGCACAAAACGTACCCATTACTGATGAAGCATCTGCGATGGAATTTGGTGGATATGAACCCTTATTAGTTAAAGGCCGTGCGGATAATATAAAAGTCACACAACCAGAAGACTTGGCTCTTGCAGAATTTTTCCTCTCTCGACAAATTACCAGCATAAGGAACACATAATATGAGAATTGGACACGGTTATGATGTACATAAATTTGGCGGAGAAGGCCCAATTATTATTGGTGGTGTGAGAATTCCTTATGAACAAGGTCTCCTAGCCCATTCAGATGGTGATGTGGTACTACATGCGGTGACAGATGCCATTTTAGGTGCTGTTGCGATGGGCGATATTGGTACATTATTTCCTGATACAGATCCGGCTTATAAAGGTGCGGATAGCCGAGTATTATTGCGCGAAGCTTTTTCAAGAGTGATGGCTAAAGGTTACCGTATTGGTAATCTTGATGTCACTATTATTGCTCAGGCACCTAAAATGCTACCTCATACTCCACAAATGCGTGTCAATATTGCTGAAGATCTCCATTGTCATGTCGATGATATCAATGTTAAAGCGACCACTACTGAGAAATTAGGTTTTGTAGGACGCAAAGAAGGTATCGCTTGTGAAGCGGTGGTGTTATTAATCAAAGAGTCTTTATCTTAATGAGTGATTTACCAGAACTTCATTGGCTACATGGCAAACCGACAGCGACAGGGCGATTAAAATCGACACCAGAAGATTTTAAGGTCAGCGAAGATCTCGGCTTTACCTTAGATGGTGAAGGCGAACACGTGATGGTTAGAGTCAGAAAAACAGGTTGTAATACGGCTTTTGTGGCTGAAAAGTTAGCTAAATTTGCCGGTATTCATCCTCGAGATGCTAGTTATGCTGGGCTCAAAGACAGAAATGCGGTTACGGAACAATGGTTTTGTTTACGTATGCCGGGTAAAGAGATGCCCGACTTTAGTCAATTTACGTTAGAAGGTTGCGAAATATTAACAACCACCCGCCAGCAACGTAAGCTACGAATTGGTACATTAAAAGGGAACCATTTCACCTTAGTATTACGTGATATCTCCGATGTGACATCGGTGGAAACTCGTCTAGTAGAGATACAAAAACAAGGGGTTCCTAACTATTTTGGTGTGCAACGCTTTGGTCGTAATGGCGACAATTTACGCCAAGCATGGCGTTGGGCAACCAATGAAATTCGGGTAAAAGAGCGTAGCAAACGTAGCTTTTATCTCTCTGCTGCACGTAGTGCGATGTTTAATCATCTGGTGAGCCAACGACTTGAGCGTCATATTTATACTCAAGTGCTTTGTGGTGATGCGATGCAATTGCACGGTAAAAGAAGTTGGTTTGTGGCAGAAGAAGCGGAACTTGCCCAAACACAAACACGCTATGAAGAGCATGATATACATATTACCGCTCCATTGCCGGGTAAAGGTGACTTAGGTACACAAGCTCAAGCACTGATATTTGAAACCGACAACTTAGCTGACTACGAAGCATTATGGTCATTAGCGCAACAAGAGCGAGTTGATACCACTCGCCGTGCGATTAATTTGCTACCAGAAAATATGTCATGGCATTGGCTAGATGATACTACGGTTTCTTTATCGTTCTTTTTGCCAGCAGGAAGTTTTGCCACTAGCGTTGTCCGTGAATTGATATTATTAGGGAATATTGATGCTGAAAATATTAGTGAGTAATGACGATGGTGTTATGGCAAAAGGGATACAGACACTCGCAAAAGCCTTACGCCAGCGTTATGATGTACAAATTGTCGCACCGGATCGCAATCGTAGTGCAGCATCCAATTCATTAACTATTGATAGACCGTTACGTAAACAGCGACATGAAAATGGTGATATTGCGATAGTTGAAGGTACACCCACGGATTGTGTCTATCTCGGTGTTAATCATCTCGTCAGACCGCGTCCAGATATTGTGGTGTCTGGCATTAATCATGGTCCTAATTTAGGGGATGATGTGCTTTACTCAGGTACGGTTGCTGCCGCTACTGAGGGCCGGTTCTTAGGTTTACCTGCGATTGCGGTATCACTTGATGGCGAAACGCATTTTGACACCGCAGCCCAAGTGACTTGTGATGTTTTAGCTATGCTACAACGAGTACCTTTAAGAGCTGGGAATATTTTAAATATTAATGTGCCTGATATTCCGTTAGCGGAGATCAAAGGTTTTCGTATAACACGTTGTGGAAGTCGTCATGCTTCACAACATGTTTATACACAAACAGATCCAAAAGGAAATACCCTTTATTGGATCGGGCCTCCTGGCGAAAAAAATGATGTGGGGCCGGATACAGATTTTGCAGCGGTTGATGCAGGTTATGTTTCCATCACACCATTACATGTTGATTCAACAGCGTATAAAGCGCTTGAGTTATTAAAAGATTGGTTAAATAAAGCAGAGGTCGAAAAAACATGTTAAGTCGGTCAATGAAAGACTTACTGACAATGTTAAAACAACACGGCATCAATGATGAGCGTCTGTTGGAAGCTATGAGCAAAGTACCCCGAGAGCTATTTATTGATGAAGCGCTCTCCCATAAGGCTTATGAAAATACGGCTTTACCTATTGGTAATGGTCAAACTATTTCACAGCCTTATATTGTTGCTAAAATGACATCACTGCTTGAATTACAAGCAACGGATTCTGTGTTAGAGATTGGCACAGGCTCTGGTTATCAAACTGCAGTATTAGCAAACTTAGTGCATCATGTCAGTTCAGTTGAACGGATAAAAATATTGCAGTGGCAGGCAAAACGACGCTTTAAACACCTTGATTTACATAATATATCGACTCGTCATGGCGATGGTTGGGAAGGTTGGGTATCAAAAGGCCCCTTTAATGCTATTATTGTTACTGCCTGTGCAACAGAAGTACCGCAACGACTCTTGATGCAATTAGCTGATGGTGGCAGGATGATCATTCCTGTCGGTGAACAGCAGCAGATGCTTAAGTTTATTCGTCGTTTAGGTAATGATTTTCACTATCAATCTATCGAGGCTGTACGCTTTGTCCCCCTAATTGCGGGTGAGTTAGCATAACTTCCAGATAAATCTGACCATTTTTTATTACTGCTTTTTTGTAGCTTGTCGTAATCTGCACTAATAAATGAAATATTTTCAAAAAATTGCAGTCTCTTTGTGTTACTCAACAAATTGCTAGACGCTAATGCCTTTTAAAAGGGAGAAGGAAGTATGAATTCAGAAAGCCCAATTAAGCATGTCCGCTGGGCAATCATGTGTTCGGTAATCGGATTTGCATTAACAGGCTGTGCCGACACGCCTTATCGTCCTGCACCGATAACCTCTGTCAATGATAGTTCGTCAAATCGTACCGTTTCTACATCACCTGTTACAACTAACAGTAATGCAGGAGTGGCAACACCTATTGAAAGAGGTTCAACCCCGTTACAAACAACGCCTCCTCCTTCTATTAGAGTGAATAACACAACCGCGCAGCCTCAAAGCCAGCCTCGTACGCAAAATGTTACCCCTCAAAATGTCAATACGGATGGTAGCGGACGCATTGTGTATAACCGTAATTATGACAATATCCCTAAAGGGAATTACAGCGGTAACACTTATACGGTTAAACGTGGCGATACAATGTTTTATATTGCGTGGATCACGGATAGTGATGTAAAAGATTTGGCCTCAATGAACAATATTCCAGAGCCATATAGCTTAAATGTTGGACAAGTACTTAAGATTGGTAACCGTCAAGTTAATACCGGTACCAATACCAATGTAAATACTTCAGTAATTAATAAACCAAGTAGTGAAGGCGTTCAGACGGCACAAACTAAGCCGTCAAATAATAATAGCTCAATGGGGCCGTTGATCACGAAACCAACAACAACGACACCGCCAAAGACAACGACTTCGACACCAACAACTTCGGCAACAACCAGTAATAACACAACGGCAACCTCTAAACCTGCAGCCGCAACAGGTAAATGGGTATGGCCAGCACAAGGTAAAATTATTGAGAGCTACTCAAATGCACCTGGTGGTAATAAAGGTATTGATATTAGTGGTACACGAGGCTCACCCATTGTGGCAACAGCCGCAGGTAAAGTGGTTTATGCAGGGAGCGCATTACGAGGTTATGGTAATTTAGTTATCATTAAACATAATGATGAATATCTCAGTGCTTATGCTCATAACGATACAATCTTGGTACGTGAACAGCAAAATGTAAATGCAGGACAGCAAATTGCGACCATGGGAAGTACTGGTACTAGTTCTGTTCGATTACACTTTGAGATCCGTTATAAAGAAAAATCACTTAACCCAATGAGCTATTTACCTAAAAGATAAATAAACGCTTAACGTTGTTAGTGAATAATCTGAAAATTAAGCCCTTTTGTTAATATTAACAAAAGGGCTTTTTTAGTTATTAAATTAATTAAAACCTTGAAAATAAATTTCTTTCACTAAGTAAGATTGCTTAGTTAGAACGTAAGCAAAATGAGATATTTCTGTCAAATTATAGATAAGATTAAATTAGACTGTTGATTATCGAACAATGAATGAGTATGCTAAAAAACGTTAGTTAAAAGTATGAATAAAAATCTAATGTATTCAAAGATAGTGTATTGAATTAACTTATTGTTTTTATTATAGGTTTGTTTTTTGTCTTATCTTT
>NZ_CAWQOK010000160.1:0-1313 GCF_963896075.1 Proteus sp. G4415 | reverse complement strand
TATTTTATATTTACGATATTGCAGAAGGTAATAACAATTTTTGTTGAATATGTTCTTATAACACAATTAGATACATTTCATTTAACAACTACTAATATCGGCAAATGGGTGTTTTTCTTTACAAAAAGAAACTCAAAATATGTAAAATCCACTTAATAATGCCGTAATTATCTCATATCGAGAAAGTTTTTTTTGAAAATATGTTTTTATTCGGTTAAAAAGAGAAATCTTAGCGTTAAGTTTTAAAAAGTTTTATTTTGATGATATTAAAGTTAATCACCCTATAACAAATTAACCATAGACCCATTAATACAGAGGAAAAATATGATTATCGCTTATTCAACAGCCCCTAATGAAACTGTCGCCCATGAAATAGCTCACCATCTTATACAGGCGAAGCTTGCAGCTTGTATTAACGTCCTTCCTAATATCAAATCTATCTATCATTGGAATAATGAAATTGTTGAAGATAATGAGGTACTTATGATGATCAAAAGCGAGAGTTCAAAACAACAGATTTTGATTGATACACTAGTAAAAATGCACCCTTACGATACACCAGAAGTCATTATTGTCCCTATAGAAAATGGGTTTCATGGTTATCTAGAATGGATACATCAAAGCCTAAATTAATGATTATTTCATTGCATTATCATGCTATTTCATCTTATTTGTGATAAAAATGATAGAATATTGTAAATAAAACAATACTTACAATCTCAATAATGAGACAAATAAACAAAGTAAAATATTAAGATTAATTACTATTTAACTGCTAAATCATTTTTAAAAACTTTTCTTTTTGAGATTATTTTTATATTCACAGAAAAAATATAAACAATAAATTATTATTAAATTTTTATAAGTCAAAGAAATGAACAATAATACGCTAATGAGCAAAGGAAAAAATAAAAAAACAACAAACTGGTTTTTATAGGTTATTATCCTAAAGAATAAATTTAACCGATATCTTACCCTAGTTATTTTCTGTTATAATTAACGAGCTTTCTCTATATTACATGTAAAAAAGGAGTGAGTTGTGAAAACAAACAGAGTCGCAAGACGTATTTTAGGTTTACCTTATAATTTAAGTCGGTCTAAAAAGAAAGTGCGTTTTTCCATTATTACGCCTACAGAAAGTGATAATCTTCCCGCAGAGTTAAAAAATGCAACTCGGATCTGTTTAAAACAAGATTTCAGAAAAAATGCGCAAAATAAGCGTATTTATATGAAATTAACCGATGCTTATCCAGATTATCTTCTAGTAAGTTAATTACTTATGCCTAATGTTAGATTATAAATAACTTTTATTT
>NZ_CAWQOK010000159.1:0-30998 GCF_963896075.1 Proteus sp. G4415 | reverse complement strand
TTTGTGGAAAATAAGAATGTAAGAAATTAGTTTAATTTCTTACATTCTATTTTAAATTAATTTAGATTAATTTAATTAAATTAGATACCAAATTGGAAAGCAAGAGTTGCTAAACCATCTAATTTAGGTTCACCTCCGCTATTTTTTAGTTCACTATTGATAGTTGGTTTGATTTCGAAATCAGCTGCAAATACTTCACCGGCAGAGAAATCGCTAGAGCTTTTAGCCCACGCAAACACTTTTTCTTTTTGAAGACTTTGAGAACTGTTTACAGCACCATTGTAGAATACAGAAACTTTAGCTTCTTCTGCATCAGCAGTTGGTTTTACTGTCGCATTTTTCATGGTAATACCATAGAAACCTACTTTAGTATCTACAGCTTCACCCTCTTTGTTTGTTTCGTGGTGTGTACCTAAACCAAAGTTAGCCGCATTTGCTTCTAATTCTGAACCTGCTCTATCATCTGTAGGAACAAAAGCTAAATAGGTTCTAGCATCACAAGTAACAGTAATGTTGTGTGAAATTGGTTCTAATGTTAGATTACCTTTTGCTGGGAAAAGGCCTGGGCTAACATCGAATTTATATTCAACAGTAGTCTCACTTGTTTCCCCATTAACTGTACAAGTAGGGGCTTGAATAGTACCGATAACTTTTAGTTTAGCAGTAGGTGTAGCAGCAAAGGCAACACTACTTGTTAGAGCAAGTAAAGAAACAGCTAATAAACTTTTTTTAAACATACATCCTCCAGTGGAAGTATATATATATCTTAATTCGATACATATATACCTTTTTAATGCACTTTATTTTTTCAAAAATAATAAAATGCTCTCAACTTTTTAAGTTGCTTATTTATATTATTATCTTAATAAGAATACCTTACAAATAATTATACGCTGATAAAAAATAAAAAATAGTATTTATAATTAAATAAACTTTAAATGCATAAAAAAGATAAGAATTAAATATTTTAATCTTAATAAGATAGTCATTAAATGTTATTTAAATCAAAATAAGATAATTAATAAATTACTTTCTTTGTTTGAGTATTTAAATACGAGTCTTATTATAATGAATGAAAAAACATATAATAAAAACTGTAAGGTAATTGTTAAATACCTTACACTTTATTAATATTAAATACCAAATTGAAATGTCAAAGTGGCTAAGCCATCTAATTCAGCTTCGCCTTCGATTTTTTTCATTTGGCTATTAATGACGGGTTTGACTTCAAAGTCAGCAGCAAAAGATTTTCCTGCAACAGATGTCTTACCAGGCAAAGCCCAACCATACTCACTTTGTTTATGAATTAATGTATTAGGAACTGATGTCGTGGCGTTGTTAGATTTGATATAAGCTTTTTCAAACTTACTACCATCTTCTTTTTTGACAGTGGCATTGCTGATATTGATGGTGTAATAGCCTACTTTTGTTTCTGCATTTTTTCCATCATCTTTATTTTTAAATTGATAGTGACCTAAACCAAAGAAGGCTTCACTTTCTTGGCTCTGTGTTCCTAATCTATTATCTGTTGCAACAAAAGCTAAATAAGTACTTGAATCACAAGAAATAACAATGTTTTTTGATTGACCTGCTAACTTTAAGTCACCCTTTTCAGGGAAAAGACCTGGAGTGATATCAAAGTTGTAGATGATTGTGGCTTCTTGCTCTTCATTATTGATAGTACAAGTCGGAGGCTTGATCCTTCCTGTGACTTTTAATTTAGCAATAGGGTTAGCTGCTAAAGTAGTACCGCTGGATAATGCTAATAAAGAAATTGCTAATAAATATTTTTTAAACATACATCCTCCTATGGCGGTATAGTAATTTATCAAATTATAGCCGTCATTTTTTGATGTGTTTTGTTTTTTTATAAAAAATATTTAATAATTACGTAATTTAAGTATTTTTTCTTACTTAAAATAAAAACAATCAAAAAAGCTTTTGTGACAAAGCTAACAATAAAACGGTGGCGCTATATTGTTCATAATCCGATGATAATTGATGGAGGAAGTATCAATGGATAAGGATAAAAGAAGGGAATAAATAAAAAGACACATAATGTTTTAATCTTTATGTGTCTTTTTAAAGAGTATAGTTATTTAACAATGCTCAGTTGTTTTACATCGATTTCAGTACTTGTCCACTCTTTATCGATCTTACCTTCAATTTTTATGGTATTCTCAGGCGTAACGGTTTGACCACGCCATCTTTTTTGGTCTATTTCAACATTAATAGCACCTGTTGTGTCTTCAAAAACATAAAGCTCATCACCAATTTTTTTGGTGATTTTGCCTGTTAAGATAACCCAAGTATCATCTGAAAGTGTTTTTGCTTTAGCAACGGTCGTTTCGCTAATTGAAGGGCCTTTAAATCCACCTTGCTCTGTGGTGGTGATAGCGCTTTGTGGGGCAACAAAACCACCACTATTTTGTTGGTTTGAATTGGCTTGAGATGCAAAAGCCAATGTACTACCAATTAATAAAACTAGTATTTTTTTCATAATAGGCTCGCTTATTGGTTTAAACATTCACTTAGAGATAGATTAATTCTAGTTCAATTCTTCCTATAAAAATGCATATTAAAGTAAATATTGGTATTAATATATCAATTTTATCAACTTGTTATTGATAAATGATGGTGTAATTATTTCATTTTATTATTTCTACTACACGGCTTTTCCGACGAATGATTTTTCTTGCACACCAAGCATAAAGCAACCCAGAGATAACGCCCGCGATATGTGATTCTGTAGAAACCCCTAATTGCCCGGGGATTAATCCATAAGCCATAGAGCCGTAATAAAACAGCACAAATAAGGCGATGACGATATCGATAATTTTATGGCGAGTAAAAGCATGGGCAATTAGCAGTGACCATAATCCAAAGATCCACCCACTTGCACCGACATGAATAGCGTTACGCCCAAATAACCAAACTAATAACCCACTGATGATAATGATAAAAATACTTGAATAGCAATATTCTCGTAATGACTGTGTCATCAATAAAAAGCTAAGTATAAGAAAAGGTAATAAATTACTAAAAAGGTGAGACCATGAGCCATGAATAAAAGGTGAAATAAAGATACCGAATAAACCTTCGCTGCTTCTTGGAATAATACCATATTGAAGAAGATGGACAGGGAAGAGGCTCCCTATAATTTGTAATAAGAAAAGAAGGATAGTTAAACCACCGAGAATATAAATTCTTCTTTTTAGCCAGAGACGATCCATAACGATAAGCCTTTATTGTAGGTGATGACCTTTATTTATGAATCTACTGTAAAGAGAAGAGCCTTTCTGTTAGATGGCTCTTCTTCTATTATATTCAGTCTAATAAATTTAAGCAGGCAGCTCCTCTTGCTCCACCCGCATCACCATAACGTGCTTTTTCTATTGTTGGAATTTGTGTATTACCGTATACACAATGTGAGAGATAATCCGGTAATAAGGTATACAGTGCGTCAAATTGTGATAAACCGCCACCAATAACAATTAAATGTGGGTCAAGTACAGTCAGAATATTACTAAGGTAAATGGCTAATACTTTCATATAGCGGTCAACATGCTGTTGGGTCTGTTCATCGCCTTGATAATATTGTGCAACGATATCCACCGCTCTTTGTGGTGAGCCATTAAAGGCTTTATACATACGTTCAAAACCACGACCAGATAAATAAGTCTCAAAGCAGGCTTTTCTACCACAACCACACAATATTTTTGGCATGGTCTCACCAATCACATTATCAGCATCTACATTAAGATTCATGTGACCTATTTCACCGGCAATACCATTTTTACCAGAGAGTACTTTGCCATCAATGACAAAACCACCGCCAACACCCGTACCTAATATTAAACCCAGTACTGAAGGATAATGACGAAATTCAGGATCCCATGCTTCTGATAAGGCAAAACAGTTAGCATCATTCTCAACTTTGACGGGGCGTTCAAGAATATTAGCCAGATCGTGGATCATCGGTTTATATTTGGCAGCAGGCACGTTGGTGGTAAATACAGTTCCTTCTTTTGCATTGACGATGCCAGGAACACCGATACCTATTTTTCCTTTACAGCCTAAATCATTATCAGCTTCTAAAGTGAGTGTTTTAAAAACATTTAATAGAGCTTGATAATCATTCTTTGGCGTTGGTACACGTTTTTGCCATACTTGAGTAAGATCTTTATCAAAAACGGCGAGCTCGATTTTTGTGCCGCCCATATCAAAACCATAATACATATCAGTCTCTTAGTTATCCTGTAAATGTAATCCGTAGCTTAATTAAATAGAGAAGAAGCTATGGTGCTTAATGGTCATCACTTCAGTTAACGCGTTTTTTCTCTGTCTATTACTTCCACAGATTATAAGATTTATCACTATTTATTAAAGATAGCATAGAAACAATCGTAGATAAGCGCATTTTGTGATCTTGTCAGGAGGTGAAACGTTTTTTCTAACCCCATTTTTAATAGAAAAAACTATCATAAAATGACTAGTTTTTAGATTTTAATAAAGAAAATATGGATTAATATGATAGGAATACTCTTAAAAGGAGTGGTTCCGAAAATGTTATCGTTAACATTATATCTAAAATAGATGGTTGTTATTTGATGTATTTTTATTAGTATAAAAACGTAGTTAAGTGCTATTTAATGATATAAAAAAACAAAAATATACGTATTAATACTTGTATATAGTAATAGTATCTACAAGGTGTGCATTATTTATTATAAATCAGTCAGTTAAAGATTTATTGTTATTATAGTGTTAAAGTTAATTAATGTATTCGTATCTAGTATATTTATTCTTTTTATTAAGTATTATTAACAATATTATTTAATACGTAAAATATAATCTTGGTTAATTATCCTGATTTTATGGTTAATGATAGTTGTTTTTCCTATTAATAAACAATAAAGAATATTGTTATTAAATCATCTCTTTTAAGTTATTTTTTTTAGATTATCTTAATGGGTCTGAATAAATAAAGTTATTTTCTTTTTATAGCATGACAATGTGTTAGCTACTCTATGAAAAAAATACACTTTTCGCTTATAAAAATGTGTCTTTTTTTGATGATGATCAACACAAAAAAACAACATCGCATTTTGCTTTGTGAGCCATATTTTACATTTAAAAAAGATCAGTAGCTGAAAAATTTCATATTACTTTTCTCAATGTTTTTTCTTCTTAGAATAAATTATATTACAAGGTAATAATTACAGGATTTTATTTTTATAAAATTTATACAATTTGTTATTAGTTTTATTACGTTATTAGATGGGGAATTAACCTGCTTTTTTACGTTAAAAAGAGACTTTTTTTTTGTGTTTTTCATTAACATTGTATTAAGTAAAAATACACAGTTAGATAAAATAAAATACAATCTGAGCGAAAAATAGTTATTTTGAAGGCGTTGTATTTCCTATTAAAATAATTATACAATTCAAATTAAATAATCATTACTTACAATTAGACAGTGTCTTTTTTATTAGATGAAATATTTTACAAGTAAAATTACTCTGCATGATTTAGGTTTGTATAAATAAATGAAAGTTGTCCTGCAACTCTTAGGTGTTAGCTTTTAAATAAGCTTATTTTAATTGTTTTTGTATCCTTATCTTGGTGAGGTTTTTAATTGTTTGACAAGGTATTAGGTGCGATTATTTAAGGGTTCATATTATGTATGATGATATAGATAATTTAAAAAATAAGTTTCAGGAAGAGGGGTTTACTTTTCAAGATTTCTCTTCTCAAACGACAGGTAATATAGCCTGTAATATTGGCAATAGTGTTATAAATCAACAGGATAATAAAGACTCCCTATCAGGAGATAATGAAGAATTCTTGAATATATCTAAAGTTAAAAAGAGACAAAAACAAACAGCTAATATAGCGACTTCTCTTTCTTATTCACAAGATTTAGCCTCGGAAGTAAAAGAAAAAAATAGAGTTAATAAGCAAAGTAAGTGTTTGCTAGATAATCAGTTATTTGAAAAAAAAACCACAGATAAGTGCCAAGTAAATGAAAAGCTCTCATTGCAAAAGATATTTTCATTTATTGCATCAGCTAATTAAACAAGCTCTTATATATAAATGATATTGACTTGTGTCAATTTATAGCTATTGGTATTTTCTTTTTTTAAAAAATTTTATTGGTCTATCGTACCAAGAATGAATTTTTTCTTAAAAAAGAAAATAATAGCAATGGCAAGGTACGGGGTTATGAATAAATTATTTAAACTATTAATAACAGCTTTTTTATTAATAACAATGTTTTCGCTTATTGTTATGCCAATGAGTGCTAAACAACAATATATATTTGGTATAATTAATATTCTTCTGTTATTTATTATTGGCTCTAAAAAGTCAAAAAAACGATTATTAACAATGATTTTTTTATCATTGTTAATGTCTACACGTTATCTGTATTGGCGAGCAACCCACACACTTAATTTTAATACCTCTATTGAAGGGATATTGGGTACAGGATTATTTTTAGCTGAGATCTACTCTTGGATTATTTTAGTTTTAGGTTATTTCCAAACAGCTTGGCCATTAAATAGAAAAATAGCGCCATTACCAAAAGATATCTCGTTATGGCCAACAGTGGATATTTATGTACCCACATATAACGAAAGTTTAGATGTGGTGCGTGATACGGTTTTAGCTGCACAAGGTATTGATTATCCAAAAGATAAAATGAAAGTTTATCTTTTGGATGATGGTAGCCGTGACGAGTTTAAGCAATTCGCCAATGATGTTGGTGTGACTTATATTGAGCGTGAAGAGCACGATCACGCTAAGGCAGGTAATCTAAATCACGCAATGGCATTAACTGATGGTGAGCTTATTTGCGTCTTTGATTGTGACCATATCTCTACCCGTATATTTTTACAGGCAACGGTGGGTTATTTCCTTGAAGATCCAAAATTAGCTTTGGTGCAAACACCACACTATTTCTATTCACCCGATCCTTTTGAACGTAATTTAAGTGCCGCCAAAAACGGCCCTCACGAAGGTGCACTTTTTTATGGCCCTGTTCAACGAGGTAATGATAATTGGAATGCAACCTTCTTCTGTGGTTCATGTGCGGTAATGCGTCGTAGCGCCCTAGAAGAAATTGGTGGTATTGCGGTTGAGACAGTCACAGAAGATGCCCATACGGCATTAAAATTACAACGTTTAGGTTGGAATTCGGCATTTATTGATATTCCTTTAGCTGCAGGTCTAGCAACAGAGCGTTTAGCATTACATGTTAATCAACGTATTCGTTGGGCTAGAGGAATGACACAAATCTTTCGTGTTGATAACCCTATGTTAGGCCGTGGCTTAACATTTCCTCAGCGGTTATGTTATCTCAATGCGATGATGCATTTTCAGTATGGGTTGCCTCGGATTATCTTTTTAACCGCACCTTTACTGTTTATGTTATTCAACCTCAATATTATCGCCTCTTCTGCCAGTATGATTTTTGCCTTTGCATTACCACATTTAATTATGTCGGTGTATGTAAACTCACGAAATATTGGTAAATATCGCTATTCTTTCTGGGGAGAAATCTATGAAACAGTGATGGCATTTAGTTTAGTACTGCCTACATTGCTCAGTTTAGTCTCGCCTAAATTAGGTAAATTTAATGTCACTGATAAAGGCGATTTGCTTGATAAAAGCTATATGGATTATCTAACGGTACGCCCTTTGATTATTACTGCGCTACTTCTAGTTATGGGTATTTCATGGGTCATCATTCGTTATTTATTAAATGATTTTCAAGGCATCGACCCTTTAGTCATTGTATTGAATTTGGTTTGGGCAACTTATAGTTTATTTATTGTGTTGGCATCGATCGCAGTAGGTAAAGAAACACGCCAAATTCGTAAAAATACCCGCATTAAGGCATCACTTCCTATCACTTTACATTTTGATGATGGCGCTGAATTACAAACTACCACCGAAGATATTTCTATGGGGGGAGTGCGTATTGCGATTAATAAAATAGCTGAATTACGCCAGCGTACTGTTAATAGCATTACGTTAATGGTGCAACGTGATGTTGTTACGCTTCCTGTGGAAATGGTCAGTTTAGAAAATAGCCAGTTACGTCTCGCTTTTTTACCAATGGATTTAAATCTACGCCGTAAGTTAGTACGGGTGATCTTTGGTCGAGCAGATGCTTGGGTTCATCAAACACAATATCAAGACAAACCATTAAAAGAGTTAGGTGCTATCACTGACTGTATTTTTGAGTTGTTCTTTGGTCGTCGTCAAAAAGTAAAAGCACCGGTAAAAAGAGCAAAAACCTCTCTCTCTGTGCAATCTATTAATGGGGATGACTAGGTATGAAAAAGAAACTGACATCAATACTAAGTCTGACGGTTATTGCCATGGCGAGTATTCATTTTTGCTATGCGACAACAGGAATGCTAGAGCTAGATGGTGAAGTATTACCAGAGCCAACATCTTATACTCATCCGCCACTACAACCCACAGTAAGTACGCAACTATTTGATGATGTTGCACTCTCCGAGGCGCGTAATATTGAAGAGCAGTTAACATTAGCTCAGATGGGGAGTCCATCACCAATAGTATTATCCGGTCGACGTTTATTATCCGGCGTGACATTTCGTATGGCAAATGATCTGTTTATCGATAGTGCGACACTCACCATGAAAGTGAAAGCTTCATCGGGATTAGTGCAAGCCGATCAAACGTTACATTTGATGCTAAATGGTCAACCTATGGGATTTTTGCCTTTAGAAGAAGGTGAGCAAGAACATGAGTATATGTTAGAAATCCCTGAAATGATGTTGACCAATGTAAACAACTTGAGTTTTCGCCTTGCCAGTCGCGATGCTTTAGATGAAAAGCAGTGTATTCCTCCTTTAGCTGATGAGTTAAGTTTGGTGATTTCGCCCGATTCATCATTAAATTATCGAGGTCGTTGGATTAATGGCGGGTATAGCTTGGAACGACTGCCCCTACCGTTCTTTGATCCTGACAGAATGACAGCGACCTCATTACCTATTGTTTTAGCCGATAAACCAGATAATGGGCAGGTAACAGCTGCCGCTATTGCTGCTTCTTGGTTTGGTAGTTTTAGTCATGATATTAAACAAATAGATTTACCTGTATTAATGAATCAACTACCTGATAGCGATGGTGTTTTAATTGGTTATGCCGGACAGACTATTGCAGGTATTACCTTACCATCAGGAAAAAATGGGCAGCTCACGATAGTCGATAACCCTGTTGATCCCGTATTTAAATTATTACTGATTAGCGGTGATGATGAAAAAACATTACGTCAAGCTGCATGGGCATTAAATAGTGGCAAATTGCCACCAAATGACCAATTAACGGTTGCTGCTCAACATATTCCGGTACGTCAGGATTATGATGCCCCACGTTGGTTAAATACCAATCATTCCGTAACATTGGGGGAGATAGCTCATGGTCGTGATGATTTTATTCGCCAAGGAATAAATCATGCTCCTAATCAATTTTCGTTTCGTGTCTCACCCGATCTCTTTTGGTGGGATGGAGATGCGCTACCTTTAGATCTGCAATATGTTTTTCCTCATTCAGATAAAATAAATAGCCGTCGCTCTTCGCTAATTGCCTCTTTAAACCATCAATTTATTGGTGCGTTATATCCTTCTCGTTCAGAGCCATTAGGAATATTAAGGCAGTGGTTAGGGATGGAGAATGCACAGCAAAGTAGTACGCTTTATTTAGATCCACGACAAATCTACAGTCAAAATCAATTAGAGTTCTATTTTGATTTACATGAGTATGATGATGCACCCTGTATTTTAACGGATGGCCAAGGATTGATTAGTCGTATTGATCCGCAATCAACCTTACAATTTAAAAATACGTGGCACTATTCCAGAATGCCTAATTTAGCCTATTTTTCAGGTGCATCGTTCCCATTTAGTCGCCGGGCAGATTTTTCTCAAACCACATTATTATTGCCAGAAAACCCCACAACTGAAGAGCTATATACTTTAGTTAATTTAATGGCGAGATCGGGCTATTCAACCGGTACACCTGTTTCTTATATTTCTGTTTTTCTTGGTGCGCAAGCCTTAGAAAAAAATCAGTTAGCACAAAAAGATATCTTGGCGATTGGAGAGTTAGGTAGTAACGGCTTTTTGCCAAGTGCTTTTTCACAAAAAACCTTCTCTTTTATAAATAACCAACTTGAGATCCAATCTCCCTCATTGATAGATAAAGCTAAAAGTTGGTTAGCCGGTGATCCATTATCACCAAGTAGTGATGCGGCAAATTATCTTGCTCCGTTAAATGATTGGCGGGGAATGATGAGTTTTATCTCTCCTTGGGCTAAAGATCGTGTGGTTGTTTTAGTGACTGCAAAAGGTAATGACTCAATTAAAAACATCATTGGTGATTTGAACCATGCAAATGTCAATGCCGCTATTAAAGGGGATCTGACTTTAATTAGTGGTCAAGATACGGTGATGAGCTTCCATTTAGGAGAACATTTTTCACAGGGAGACCTGCCTCTATTACAGCAATTTCTTTGGTATTGCACCAGACATGTCTATTTGCTTGGCATGTTGGCAGTCGGTTTTTGTGCGCTAACAGGGAGCGTGGTTTATTGCTGGTTACAACGCCGCTCAACGCGTCGCCTGAGTGAAATATCAAAGCGTCATGTTGATAAATAGGGGGAATAAAATGAAAAAACAGACACTTAATATGATTGTTAAAGTGATTTATGCCAGTTGCTTATTAGGCGTTACCCATTCCACGCTTGCTAATGCAACAGATGCGAATATTGTCAGCTCGTTAATAGAGCAAGCAAATTACTGGCATGGAAAAGCGCATGATGAACGTGCTATTGAAGCGCTACAAAAAGTGCTGATCATGGAAAATAATAATCAAGATGCGCTGTATTTAATGGCTTTTTTTACTGCGCAACAAGGAAATGAAAAACAAGCCAGCTATTGGCGTGAAAAACTGGCACGGATTGCACCTCAAGATCCGCGTATTGCGGGATTAAAAAATATTCGCTCATCTCAATTTAGTGAACAGCAATTGGGTTACGCGAGAGAATTAGCCCAAAAAGGGCAACATGAAGAGGCAATAAAAGCCTATCAGCGCTTATTTGTCACACATGAACCACCTGATTCGCTATCACTTGAATATTATCAAACTATGGCTGGAATACCGGCAATGTTGCCACAAGCGATTGCTGGGTTAAAACAACGTGCTCAGCGGATGCCAGATAATAAAGAAACACAAAAAGCATTAGGATTAACATTAACTTATAACGAAGAAACTCGCCGTGAAGGGATTGCTATTTTAAGTAAGATTTCTGGTGATGAAACGGCGAAAAATGGATTAAGACAAGCCTTACTATGGCTTAATGTACGTCCTGATGATGAAGGGCTGTATCAATCTTATCTACAAACTAATCCTCACGATAAAGCTATTGCACAGCATTACCAAGGAGCAATACAAGGTAATGCCCGACAAGCGGGGTATGAAGCGTTAAACACAGGTAACCTAAAGCAAGCAACAACTTACTTTAAACAAGCATTAACGGTCGATAGTCAAGATGCCCAAGCGTTAGCAGGATTAGGTTATGTGGCTCTACGTTCAGGTGATTTGGCAACCGGACAAAAGTTATTAAACCAAGCCTCTCAGTCAGGGGGGGAACAAGGGCAAAAATGGAAACAACAAGCAGAGGATGCGGGTTTTTATTCTCAATTACGAGAAGTGCAACGACAAGCTAAGCAAGGTAATACTCAGCAAGCACTGGATAAATTATCACCTTTAACTTACTCATCGGGTGAAAAAGGATTATCAGCACATTTATTACAAGCGGATTTATTGCGCAAACAAGGTAATTTACCTGCTGCTTATCAGCTATTATCTGAACTATATCAACAGCATAGTCAAAATGAAAAAGTTATTTCCGCATATTACTACTTGCTTATTCAACAAGGAAAAAACAGCCAAGCTGAGCAGTTAGTAGCAAAACAACCCGCATCTTTACGACAAAAATTAACGGCAAATACTGATCCATCAGAAAGATTACGTCGTGATGCGCAAAAGGCGTTAGAAAATGGTCATCGCACTCAGGCAAGACAATTATTAACTCAGGCACAACGTAAAAACCCGCAAAATAATTGGGTATACCTTGATTTAGCCCGTTTAATGATAGCCGAAGGTGATAAAACGCAAGCGGAACAGCTCATTTTACAACTTGAACGTCGTCAAACACGTGATGCCAATTATATTGCGGCGCTCTTTTATGTTGAACAAAAACAGTGGGATAAAGTTTTTACCCTACTGAACAGTCAACCTCAACAAAATGAGGCGGAAAAAGCGTTATTAGAGAGAGCGCGTTTTTATCGTCAACTGACACAAGCTGAGCGTTACTATAAAACGGGCAATCTTGTTGCGATGAGCAATACGCTGCGTCCTTTAATCAACCAAGTGGCTGATTATCCAAATGATGTAGGGGAATTAGCTGAAAAACTGGTAAATAGTGGTGCACAAGATGAAGCGCTGCAATTGATTGAAAATGATCTGGCTAAAGGGACTAAAGGCTCCGTGGGAAATTATGCAGGGCATATCAATGTGTTTAATGCGTTAGGACGTTATGCACAAGCCTCGAGCTTGATTAATGATCCAGCATTACAGCAACAAACGCCAGCAGCCGAGAAACAACGTTTAGCTATACTGACAAATGTTGCGCAAGCGGATAGTTTACGGGAAAAAGGTGAAATCAAAGCCGCTTATCAAACTCTCGTCACCTCATTAAAGGTAAGTCCTGATGATCCAGACTTATTAATGGCTTTAAGTCGTGTGTATTTAGCGCAATCTATGCCAGAGCAGTCAAATAAAATTCTCTCTTACCTTGAAAAACAGCAAGGGAGAGATAGCAAATTACTTCAAGCACAAATTGAAGTTGCTCTGGCGCAAAAAGACGGTCGTAAAGCCAAAACACTGTTACAACAAATACCGACATCTTCACAACCTGCTTATCTATTACAAGCAGCACAAGTAGCGCAATTAAACGGTGAAAATCGTCAGGCATTGGCGTTATTGCGTAGCGCACAATGGCAAACGACAAATAACACAACAGGTACGGTGAATACCGCAGCAGGGCAGTTAATGGCACTAGAGAGTGAAAATAGTGTGATGACTGGCTCTATAAATGAAGATAAACAGATGGTTGCTGTTCAACGCTCCATTCGTCAATTAGAGCAGCAGATATCTCCTTGGGTACAAGGTGGTATTGCTATTCGTCATCGTAATGGTGATAAGGGATTATCAAATTTGACTGAAATATCGGCACCGATTGCTATCTCAAGTGTTCCTGGTGAAGATTGGCGCTGGCAATTTAATATTAATCCCGTTTCAATCACCAGCGGTACGGCTTCTGGAGAGCGCGCTAATCGCTTTGGCTCGGGGCAATTGCAGCATGCTGAACGTTTTGCGAAAAACAGTGATAATCATGATGAAAAGAACAAAATAAACGCAGATGATGCGGGAAGCCAGCGGGCTTCAGGTGTTGAATTAGGATTGATTTTATCTGATCACAATACACGTTTTGATGTTGGAACAACACCTTTGAATAAAGATAGTTCCACTATTGTTGGTGGACTGACTTACTCACCAAAAATTGGCCAAAATGGACAGTTAACATTAACCGCAGAGCGTAGAGCGATTAAAGATAGCTTACTTTCCTATATGGGACGTACCGATCCTATAACGGGAGAAACCTGGGGACAGGTCACGCGTAATGGTGCTAAAGCGCAATATGCATGGGATGATGGCAAAGTCGGTGCTTATATTGGTGGGGGATACTATAACTACCAAGGGAAAAGTGTTGAAAGTAATGAAGAGGTAAAAGTTTGGCTTGGCTCTTATGCAAACTTCTACAAAGATGAGCAACAAGAAGTCAAAGCAGGTGTTCATGTGGACTATATGAACTTTAAAAACAACCAAAATTACTTCTCATTAGGGCATGGGGGGTACTTCAGCCCACAAGATTATGTCGCTGTCTCTTTGCCTGTTGCTTATACCCGTCGTTTTGAAAAAGGAGAGGTATCGCTAAATGGTGCGATAGGGGTACAGAGTTACAAGCAAAAGGGGAGTGATTATTTTCCAACCCATGCTTATATGCAAAATGCGTTAAACAAACGTCATACGAGTGACTCACGTATTAAATCTCGTTATGAAGAGCAAGATGAAACCAATATTACCTATCGTTTAGGGCTCGATGCTAAATATTATTTAAATAAAGAGTCAGAATTAGGGCTCAGCTTATCTCATGATACATCGGGTGATTATGCTGAAGATAATATGTGGTTATATCTAAAATACACCCCAGACTTTTTATCTAAATAATTAAGGAGATAAGTAATGAACCAACATGATAGCGATATATTACAGTTACCTTTTGAAAGCGGTTGGCAAGATCTGACACAACTATTATTTTTTCAAATAGTTAGTGATAACGATATTACGCAGGCCGAAAATAAATTAAGAGATATCGGGAAAGATATCGCTCAACGTTACCCATTACCTGATAGCGAAAATATCCAGTCATTAGAATCACATATCAATCAAGTTTTAACACTGTTTAAGTGGGGCTTTGTGACTATCTCTCCAGCAATGAGTGAGTTGCTATTAGTGCACTGTGCATGGCCACATTTTTCAGCAAATGAAGAGGAAGCTAATTGGCGTGCAGCGAGTGCCAGTGTATTAGAAGGGCTATATGAAGGCTGGCTTACTCATCAAGGGGGAAATGATAAAATGCATGTGCACCGTCAAGCTACAGATGCAAAAGATGCCTTTATTTTTCGTTATGCGAATAGTTCATCAGATAAATAATAAAAACTATGCTTTATTGATAAGCATAGGAGGAAAAAATGAGTGAATTAGTAATTAATAATAATATTGTTAATGACTTATTAATAAAGCAATTTACTAATTATGTATTTATGATGATAGTAACAGATATAAAAGGTAATATTATCTACGCTAATAAAAAATACTGCCAATTTAATCATATTGATTTTGAAAGTATAAAAAATAAAAGATATAACTTATTTTATTTAGTTGATGAAAATCAAGATGTGTTTTCTAACATTAGTGATAATAAAGAGGTAATAAGATTAGAGGCAAAACACCCAAATAAAAATAAACAAGAAGTATGGGAAGATATTAATATTGTTCCAATTTTTGATAAAAATAATCTAATTTCTCATTATGCATTTTTAAGTTTAGATATCACGGATAAAGTAAAGTTAAGAAATGATTTATTAAATAAAAGCTATATTGACTCTTTAACTGGAATGGCTAACCGTCTAAGTATTATTGAGAAAATTGAACAGGAGCGATTAAATATTGCGACACCTTTATCTTTTTGTCTTGGGATTATTGATTGTGATAAATTCAAAACGATTAATGATCAATATGGGCATGCTATTGGTGATCATGTTTTATGTGAGATAGCGCAGCGTTTATTAGCCTTAGAACGCCAGCAGGTTTACTGTGGGCGACTTGGTGGCGATGAATTTGCGGTACTTTTCCCTGCTGGATTACGTTCTTGCTCTTTATTGTTATTGGAGATCATCGAATCGCTATGGCGAGGAATGGAAAAACCGATAAAAATCAATAAAGAAAAAACAATCGTTCCTTCTATTAGCTTAGGTATCGCTGAATACCCTAAGGATGGCAAGACATTATCTGAACTATTAAAGTCAGCAGATAAACAGCTTTATGCAATAAAAGAAAAAGGAGGAAATAAATACGGTTTTTATTCAGAGTATTAAATAACACTATATTTCAAATAAAAATCATTATTAATAAATAAAAATCTCCTTATCTGGAGAGGGATACTTATATTTTAAATAGAGAGTTTTTTAGAAAAGAAAATAAAAGAAAATCATTTTCAATTAATAACAATGTATTGTTTTTATATAAATAATTATTTGAGGAGTATATTATGATGAAAGCTGTTATTCCTGTCGCTGGATTAGGCACACGTATGTTACCTGCAACTAAATCCATTCCAAAAGAAATGTTACCGATAGTTGATCGTCCTTTAATTCAATATATTGTTGAAGAGTGTGCACAAGCGGGCGTTGAAGAAATTATTTTAGTGACACATTCATCTAAAAATTCAATTGCTGATCATTTTGATACCAGCTTTGAATTAGAGAATATGTTAGAGCAACGAATAAAAAATAAATTATTAAAAGAAGTTCGCTCTATTTGTCCTGAAAATGTAAAAATTATCCAAATTCGCCAAGGGCAAGCATTAGGATTAGGGCATGCCATTTGTTGTGCTCACCCTGTCATTGGTGATAATCCTTTTATTGTGTTACTACCCGATGTGCTATTAAATTCTCACTACTGTGATCCTTGCCATGATAACTTATCTGCCATGATCAAACGCTTCCAAAAAACAGAGCGTAGCCAAATTATGGTTGAACCTGTCGCACTCACTCAAGTACATCAATATGGAATTGTTGATTGCCAAGGTGTTTTTTGTCCACAAGGTAACTGGGCGCCTATTCGTCGTATTGTGGAAAAACCTAATCCAGAACAAGCACCTTCTAATCTTTCTGTGGTGGGGCGCTATGTTTTCTCTGCAGAAATCTGGCCGTTACTCGATGGGTTGCCTGCGGGGGTTGGCGGCGAAATCCAATTAACGGATGCTATTGATCTCTTATTGAAAAAAGAGGTTGCCGAAGCTTACACCTTAGTTGGTAAATCTCATGATTGTGGTAATAAACTCGGTTATATGAAAGCCTTTGTTGAGTATGGTTTACATAATAGCGAACTGAAAGAAGAGTTCGCTCATTGGATACAAGAGTTATATGCAAAAGATGTATTATCCCAAACTATGGCCAATAATCGCCCAACACTAAAAGAAGTCGATAACAGTGTGATGACAATTTTTTGAGGCTATTTTGCAATAATCAGTAGTATGCCGACCGAGTTCATTTAGCGGTCGGCAAAAGAAGGAGAAAGAGACAATGTCCATAAGACAGTTATCTCGATTGACTCATCGACTTGGTATTTTGCTAACACTAAGTGTGATGTTAATGATATCCCCAATGGCACAAGCGACAGAAACCCAAGCAGGATGGCAACAATTTAAAGCGCGTTACATTACTCCCGAGGGGCGTGTCATTGACAGTGCTAATCAAAATATTTCACACTCAGAAGGTCAAGGATATGGCATGTTAATGGCGGTTATGAGTGACGATCGCCAAACCTTTGCACAATTATGGCACTGGACAGCAATGTCGCTGTATCGTGGTGATCTTGGCTTATTTAAATGGCGTTATGAACCCGAAAATAACCAACATACACCCGATCCTAATAATGCAACAGATGGTGATATTTTAATTGCTTGGGCATTATTAAAGGCCGGGGAAAAATGGCATGATGAAAACTATCTTTCAGCATCAGATTCTATTCAGCATGCGATCCTTGAACACACTTTAGTGAAGACAGAAAACTACAGTGTACTCTTACCGGGAATTAATGGTTTTAAAACCCCCGAAGAAATTATCATTAACCCCTCCTATTTTATCTTTCCGGCATGGAAAGATTTCTATCGAGTTAGTCATGATAGCCGCTGGAAAAATTTAATTAACGATAGCCAATCCTTATTAAGAAAAATGCGTTTTGGTAAATATAAATTACCAAGTGATTGGGTAAGTTTATACCCTGATGGTCATCTTGCCCCGAGTGAAAAATGGCCAGCACGATTTAGTTTTGATGCTATTCGCATTCCTCTTTATTTGGCATGGGCACAAGATAAACTCGCATTACAACCTTTCGTGAATTATTGGCAACAATTTGATCGTGATAAGACGCCTGCGTGGATCAGTATTGATGGTAAAGAGCACGCTGATTATAACTTAACGCCAGGTATGATGGCGGTAAGAGATCTGACAATGAAAACAGTAATTGAAAATGTTGATTTAACTAAGGATACAGATTATTACTCTTCAGCCTTACATTTATTAGCCGCCTTTGCGCAGAATAATAACTGATGATTATTAGTTAACCCCTGTGGATATAACTAATAAAATAAAAAGAGGCCAGTTATTAGCCTCTTTTTTGTTCGATATCAGGACGAGTCAATAATCGTGTTGCTACTGATTAGTAATCCCGATCACCTTTTATCAGTAAATTTGAAAATTAATTATCTTTGCCACCGGCAACGTTTAATTTGTCATAAATATAGTTCTTATAACTATTAACTAATTTTTCATCCTCACAATCATTTAATTTGCCTTGGCATAAATGGCGCATTTGAATATTGGCTTTATAGTAAGGTGATAAAGGTAAACGAGCGCGCTCTAACAACATTCCCCCTAAAAAATTAATATCCGTTAATTCTCCAGTAGAAAGGGTTGCACCTTGCGTTAAATTATCCCTTAAGGTGAATTGGGTAATATGTGCTGGATCACTAAAAGGTGATTGATAATTTTTTAGGTCAATATTAGGTTGATGATCACCAAAATAAAGAAACAGAGTGGGGCGCTCTCTATTTGCGACAAAGTGAGAAAAATCTTCAATAGCCGGATCACTGGCAATAATTTTTTCCATATAGTGGCTAAATTTACCCGGTGCATCAGGGCTTTCTGTCTGACCAGCTAATTGATAATCATCACTATGTGAGCCTTTATAAGGGCCATGCTCATACATAGTTAAAGAAAAGATAAATAATGGCTTATCTGTATGTGTTTTTAAGATTTCTTTTAGATAATTAATCATATCTTGGGTAGGGATAGTCCATAAATTCTCTTCTAAACTCCCCGGATAACCCAATTCTTGTGGCTGGATAATCTCATCTACCCCTAATTTTTCATAAGCATATCCCGCGTGATAGGCGTTACGATTAAAGGGAGTGAGCAGTACGGTGTAATACCCTTGAGATTTGAGTTGGCGGAATAAACTTTCATTGAGTTTATCAACCACAAAATAGAACACAGAGTTTTTACGCGCACCAAAATCATCGGTATTTAGACCGGTTAATACTGAGAACTCAGAAAGCCAAGTTCCTCCACCAAAGGTTTGTACTCGTAATGGGCTTTGGGCACTGACACCTTCATCTTTTTTAAACATAAAAAGATCGGGCAAATCCACGTTTTTATCAAATTGGTAAATGCTTGGGTTTACGGTAGATTCTTGTAGTAATACTACAATATCGGGTTTTACCTCGGTTTGTGTTTCCGGTAAGACCACACGGTTGGCTTGCTCGATAAAGTAGTCTGCACTTTGTGCATAGTAAGGGGGATGATAAGCTGTTTGATAACCCGACATAATTAAATTAGTCACAGTTCCTCGACCACCGGGAAGTGTACCTTCCCACTCCGATTGCCATTTATTGACTGTAAAATGAATAGTTGTAAGGCCAATAATAATGAGTAATAAGCTACTTAGGCGTGTAGCAATAGGTGATTTACGGGAGAAACGCCACGCGGTAACCATATTAATGATTAGCCAAATAGCCATGGCAATAATCGCGACACCGGCTTCCCAATACTGCGTTAAGGTGCCTAAATTTGAGCTATCAAAAGCAAGATTAAAATCTGAAAATAGCAGTGACTCTTTATAATAGTGGACTTTAAGCTGATTGATAAACTTGATAATGATAAAGAGTGTCCCTGTTGTGATTGCCGAGAATAGCGCGCGGGACGATAAAACAAAACACAGCGTAAAAATAATAAAATAAACACTGACAGACAGTAGTGCAGTATAAATTAGAGAAGCTTTCTCAAAGACAATAAATAATGAAGCAATAAGAACAAGCGCAAGATATATACGCCCTGATAATTTTTTCATATCTCTTCCGAGCATAGTGATTAAAAGTTTATTGATAAAGACAAGCGAAGAATACCTTAATTGGCTGAATGCTCACATCCAGCCAATCATAAAGAGTAACCAGTTAAGTTAGAATAACCCTTTATCTCGTAAGATATGAAGATCTTTTTTACGTCGAGTGAACCCTGTTCGGTCAAAATACTCAAGAATTTGTACGGCAAGTTTGCGACCTACGGCCAGTTCATCACGAAAATCGGCTGCGGTCACACTGCCGTTGGTTTCGTTATATTTTACGATGATAGCGGCAAATTTTTCTATCGAATCATGAGTATAATAGCGATCGGCAATAATGGGGATAATAAGACCTAGTTGAGCAGCTTTGCGTAATAAGCCTCGTATGACTTTTTCATCATTTTTCATTTCATGGGCGAGATCACGAACCCACCAAGGCTCTGATTGTTGAAAATAGTTTTTGGCAATCTGCCATAGTGCCTCTTGCTCTGCTGTGAAGGCTAACCCATGTGTTGGTAGATGTAGCCAGCCTCGAGTTTGCTTAATAGCACCTTCTTGGCGTAACTGATCAATTAAGTGATAAACCAGCTCATCGTGATAAGTAGGAAGAGCCATACGTTTTAAACGGGAACGCCCCACACCCATTTGATCGTTATGTTGCTGGTGATATTCTTCTAGTGTGCGTAATAGTTTTGCTTTGGCCTGTTCGGCATTGGCTTTCGAAATGACGACGCCGGAAATAGAAATAACATCAAAGGTGGTTAATAGCGTATCAAGTGCAGTTTCCGTCAGTTGCTGTGCCCAAGCAAATTGAGTCAATAACAATTCACCTTTGGGTAAATAGAGTGCGAGGTTATCACTCACCGTGTTGGCTTTATCAAGTGCACTTAGCCAAGATAAAAACTCAGCTTGTCGTTTACCCCGACGAGGAGAGTGTAAGCAGAGCACTTTGGCAGCCGCTAAAGTTCGTTGTGCACTAATATCGCGTAAAATTAGTCTATCGTTATCCACCAGCCACAAGGGTTCATCAAGAATAAGCTCTGCTAATAGCGGTGTTTCATCGGTATTATTTAATAGTGCAATACGTCCTGTAATATGGCGTGTACCATGATGAATATGAACCGGTTGCCAATGTTTAATAGGTTCATCAGCTGTTAGACTGACTAATATTTTATGTGAAGGATAAAGTGGTGCTTGTGATAGTAACCAATCACCACGAGAAACCGTTTCTTTACTGACATCACCACTAATATTTATCGCAATGCGCATACCTGCACCGGCTTGTTCTACTGGCTGATTTTGCGCATGTAATGCCCTAATTCTTACCGGTTTATCTGCACCGGTTAGCCAAAAAGTATCACCTAGCGCAATTTGCCCGGCAAGTGCAGTACCTGTGACCACCAAACCCGCACCTTTAATACTAAATACACGATCAATCGCTAAGCGAAAACGCTTATGCCATTGAGGGTGTTGTTGCTCTTGCTGATGTAGGGTAACTAAATAGTCTCGTAATGGCGCGATACCTACGCCAGTTGAGGCTGAAGTGACAAAGATTTGTGGTGCTGACCAACCTAGATTAAGTAAGTGTGTGGTTATCTGCTGTTTAACTTCATCAATACGTGGTGGCTCTACACGATCTGCTTTGGTGAGGATCACGGTGATGTTAGGACAACCGGCAAGACGTAAGATAGCTGTATGTTCAATAGTTTGTGCCATCACACCGTCATCACAAGCGACAATTAATAAGGCGTGAGAAATTCCCCCAATACCGGCCAACATATTAGAAAGAAACTTTTCATGACCGGGGACATCGACAAAACCAATGACTGATCCATCGGTTTGTGGCCAATAGGCATAACCTAAATCGATGGTCATACCGCGTTTTTTTTCTTCAGGTAAGTGAGTTGTATCTACACCGGTGATCGCTTGTATTAATGTTGTTTTTCCGTGGTCTACGTGACCGGCTGTCGCAAAAATCATAGTGATAGAGCCTGTATTAATGCATTTTCATCCTCAAGACAACGTAGGTCGAGCCATAAGCGACCATCCGTAATACGGCCGATAATAGGTTTTTCTAGGTTACGCCAATGTGCCGCAAGGGCATCTAATTGACTTCCTTTCCCATCTTTGGCAGCAAAGGTAAGGGCTGCACTGGGTAAGCTTTCAATCGGTAACGAGCCACTTCCTATTTGCGAAGCACATGAGGATATTGTGATATGGTAGTTATCGCCATAATATGCCTGAAAATGAGGAAGTAACCGTTGCGCCATATCATGAATTTCGGTTTGTGTACGAGTGAGTAAACGTAATGTCGGGATATCCTTGATCATTTTTTCAGGTTGTTGATAAAGTCTTAAGGTGGCATCTAATGCTGCCAATGTCATTTTATCGACACGTAACGCTCGTTTTAGAGGGTGATGTTGGATGGCTTCTATCCACGCTTTTTTACCTAGAATAATTCCTGCTTGTGGGCCACCTAATAGTTTATCTCCTGAAAAAGTGACTAAATCTATACCCTGTTGCAAATAGTCCTGTGGCATCGGCTCGCTAGGTAAACCCAGTGCAGCCAAATTGGTCATAGAGCCACTGCCTAAGTCTATGGCG
Source organism: Proteus sp. G4415 (assembly GCF_963896075.1). Classification (NCBI taxonomy): domain Bacteria; kingdom Pseudomonadati; phylum Pseudomonadota; class Gammaproteobacteria; order Enterobacterales; family Morganellaceae; genus Proteus; species Proteus sp. G4415. Next base: position 8,549 of record NZ_CAWQOK010000159.1, on the reverse strand, counting down.
GTGGGTAAATTCATCTCTTTACCCAGCGCAGCAAGTTGTGTACCTTCAACTTCAGCGGTAAAGCCTTGAATGCTGTAGTTGCTGGTATGAACTTTCATTAGCAACCCAGTATTTTCGTTAATCGCATTACGGTAATCTTTTAGATGGGTACGGTTAGTGGTTCCCACCTCTTTTAAACGACATCCCGCTTGGCACATCACATCAGGAATACGAAAAGCACCGCCGATTTCAACTAATTCGCCACGAGAAACAACCACTTCTTTATCTGGTGCGACGGTGGCCAGCATTAATAAAACGGCAGCTGCATTATTATTAACAATACAAGCATCTTCGGCGCCAGTTAATTCACATAACAGATCGGCAATAGCTCGATCACGATGTCCTCGAGAAGCACCATCAAGGGAGTATTCTAATGTTGCCGGAGAGCGCATGACTTGGCTTACCGCTTCAATCGCTGACTCTGCCATTAACGCACGACCTAAATTGGTGTGTAATACCGTCCCTGTTAAATTAAAAACCGGTTTTATGGCGGCTTTTCGTTGTAATGCAATACGATTTTTTAATTCTTCCGCCCAATTATCATGCCATTGCGGTAACTGATTATTTTGTCGAATAATGATACGCGCTTCTTCTTGTAGTTTGCGTAAATGTTCAACGATAAAGGTCTGCCCATAACCATCAACTAAAGTTTGAATGTCAGCCTGATGGAGCAAACTGTCTATCGATGACAGTTGACTGTAAAGTGAACGCGTATCATGTGTCATGTTAATACCTAATTATTATTCATTGGGGAATAGAAGGGGGTTAATACTACTGCGTGCAAAACCTTCTTCTTCCATTTTTGCATCAAGAATAAGGGAGGCTAAATCGTCAGCTACAGCATCGACGTTAGCATCTTTTTCTTGGTATAAAATTTTTAAATAACTACCACAATCGCCACAGCTTTCTGCTTTGACTGGCGCATTTTCACTATCAAGAGACCAGTAATTTAATTTGCCCGTTAGTTCACAATTAGTACATTTTATACGTACCACGTGCCATTCGGTTTCACATAAATTACAGTGTAAATAACGCAGTCCTTGAGTGGTGCCAATTTGTACCATACTCGATACAGGCATACTGTTACAAACGGGGCAAAATTGGCGATTTTCGCCATATTCTGTTTTCGCTTTACCGGGAATGTTTGCCGCCAGTTGCGCCCAGTAAAGTGATAATGCCGCCCAAATAAACACTGATTTATCAGCGGAAACTTTTGAGTATTCATCGTTTAATAGTGCTGTTGCCATCTCTTCTAATTCGGTTTCAGAGGCTTTAGAGAGATTTTCTAAGGCAATTTTAGCACTTTCAGGTACAACGGATTGTAATTCCGCAATGATTGAGGCGAGTAATGCATGCCAATGCTTACTACGCTTAAAGGTCTTTTTATCTAACGGCGCTATACCTGTTTGTTGAGAAAGTAACGGGGTTAAATCTAATTCAAGCGGGTTATCATGTAATGCTTTTTCTTGTGCTAAGGCAATTTCGGCAGCAAATTCAAGATAATCAGCGAAAGGATTGTCTTTGGCTAATGCTTGAAAACGTTCAGCACGACGTTGGTAGAGGTTTTTTAAATTAGGGAATAACACCGGTGGAATAAAGCTGATGCTTTTTTCTGATGGCTCTTTACCTAATTGCTCTTTAGGAACGATGCGAATACTCATAACGTTCTATCTTCCTTCATAGTGTATTACCTACAAATATTGGCATCAGAATAATGCAAATTTTTACTTGAAGCCATGACAGCAGGTAAGGATATAGTCAATTTCTTGTTTATTTACGCTTGAAGATGATCGGGTAAATAAAATAAAAACGGAGGCAACAGTCAGCCTCCGTTTGTTCAGCAAATTAGCGTTAGTGCATTATTTCTGTGACTGCTTTTCGGCTTCTTTTTTCTCTTCTTCCAGTACTTCACGATACCAGCGAGGATGGTGTTTTTTCGCCCAACCGCGAGTCACCCAACCTTCAACCATGCTACGAATTGAGCCTTTCACCCAAAACGCTGCATAAGCGTGAACGATAACGGTAATAATTAGTAAGATTGCGGCAAATGAGTGCACCAGCAATGCAATACGAATCACCGGAATGGAGAAATATTCAGCAAAATAAGGACGCCAGATGATGATGCCACTGACCGTCAGCAGGATCAAACTGATAGATAATGCCCAGTAAATGCCTTTCTGACCTAAGTTATAGTGACCAATATCACCCGCTTCTTCATTTTTTAGCACTTTATGAATATTTTTAGCCCAAACTAAGTCATCTTTATCAATAAAGTTGTACTTCAGGTATCTGAAGAACATAAAGATAAACAAAATCGCCATCGCACTCCCCACAAATGGGTGAAGTAAACGTGACAGTTGAGGCGTACCTAAAATGTTCATAAACCAGTTCAGAGATGGGAAGAAGAAACCCAAACCACTGATGGCTGTGAATAGAAATACAATCACAACAACCCAGTGATTAATTCGCTCTGATGCGGTATGGCGAAGAATTTTATCACCTTTCTTCTTCATCATTTTTGCTCCTCCTTATTCACAGAGGTCTGTGTTTTAGAAGATGCTTCCATCTCTTTTTGTGCCGCTTCTTCATCTTCTTCGGTGGTGCGGTTAGGGCCAACACCTAAGTAGTGGAAGATAGCACCTGCAAATGTAGCAGCAAAACCAACCGCCGCTAATGGTTTCCAAATACCTTTCCAGAATTTAACCGTTGAGCTAATTTCTGGGTTTTCTGGTAAACCATGGTACAGGTTGGGTTTATCCGCGTGATGAAGCACGTACATAACGTGTGTGCCACCAACGCCTTGTGGATCGTAGAGTCCAGCGTTGTCATAGCCACGAGTTTGTAACTCTGTAACACGTTCATTGGCAAGATTAATCATCGACTCTTTTGAGCCAAAATGGATAGCACCAGTCGGACAGGTTTTAACACAAGCCGGCTCTTGACCCACTTCAACACGGTCTACACACAAGGTGCATTTATAAGCACGGTTATCTTCTTCATTAATACGCGGTACGTTAAAAGGACAACCAGCAATACAGTAACCACATCCGATACAGTGCTCAGATTGGAAGTCCACAATACCGTTAGCATATTGAATGATAGCGCCTTCTGCAGGACATGCTTTTAAACAGCCCGGATCAGCACAATGCATACAACCATCTTTACGGATCAACCATTCCAATTTGCCATTCTCTTCAACTTCAGAGAAACGCATCACTGTCCATGATTTAGCCGTTAAGTCCGTTGGGTTGTCATAAACACCGACGTTAGTACCAATTTTATCGCGGATATCGTTCCATTCAGAACAAGCAACCTGACAGGCTTTACAACCAATACAGGTGGTAACGTCGATAAGTTTTGCCACTTCTTCCTTGTAATCCCGCACTTGTGGTGCGGGAGTAAGGGAATTGGTGGCAGAGCGACGAATAATGTCTTGTGATTGCAGTGACATAATTTATCTCCTTACACCTTTTCCACATTAACAAGGAACGCTTTAAATTCTGGCGTTTGTGTATTTGCATCACCGACGAATGGCGTTAGGGTATTAGCAATAAAGCCTTTAACCGCAACCCCTTCAAAACCCCAGTGGATCGGAATACCAATGGTATCCACTTTGCGACCATCAACATCAAGTGTTCTAATACGTTTGGTCACTACAGCTTTTGCTTTAATGTAACCACGTTTGGAACTGACTTTAACGGTATCACCTTGAGAAATGCCTTTTTCTGCCGCTAACCGTTCACCGATTTCGATAAATTGTTGAGGCTGAATAATGGCATTTAACAGCGCATGTTTTGTCCAGAAGTGGAAATGCTCAGTCAGACGGTAAGTCGTACCTACATATGGGAACTCTTCTGCTTTACCCATCTCTTTCCAGTCATCTTTAAACACACGTGCTGCTGGGTTTGAAACAACATTTGGATGCAGTGGGTTGGTACCTAATGGGGTTTCAATTGGCTCATAGTGTTCAGGGAATGGACCTTCTGCCATCTTGTCGATAGCGAATAAACGCCCCATACCTTCAGGTTGCATAATAAATGGACCAACATCAGAGCCTGGTGCGGCATTGCTATAGTCAGGTACATCAATACCTGTCCATTTGCTACCATCCCATTCGATTAACTTGCGTTTTGGATCCCATGGTTGACCTTGTGGATCTGCTGATGCACGGTTGTAAATAATGCGACGGTTTAAAGGCCATGCCCACGCCCAACCTAATGTGTTACCCAAACCTGATGGGTCTGAGTTATCACGGTTAGCCATTTGGTTGCCTTTTTCTGTCCAGCTACCCGCGAAGATCCAACAGCCACTTGCCGTTGTACCATCATCACGTAACTGAGCAAATGAGCTTAGTTGCTGACCTTTCTTCAAAATGATATTGCCATCAGCGTCTTTTAAGTCGACAAGGGCTTTACCATTGCTCTCTTGAGCCACTTCTTCAGATGTTGGATTATTAGGATCAAAGTAATCCCAAGTCATATTCAACACCTGCTCAGGCATTGCGCCACCTTCTTCTTTATAAAGTTGGCGTAAACGATGGAAAATACCTGAGAGAATTTCACCATCAGGCAGTGCAATTCCTGGGGCATCAGCACCTTTCCAGTGCCATTGTAACCAGCGTCCTGAGTTAACAATAGAGCCGTTCTCTTCAGCAAAACAGGTAGTAGGTAGACGGAAAACTTCAGTTTGGATATCTGCTGTTTTCACATCATTCTCTTCACCGTGGTTTTGCCAGAAACAAGATGTTTCTGTATTTAGCGGATCCATGGTGATAAGGAATTTCAGTTTTGATAATGAACGGATCACTTTGTTCTTATTCGGGAATGAAGCTACAGGGTTAAAGCCTTGGCAGATATAGCCATTGACTTCACCTTTATCCATCATTTCGAAATATTGCAGAACGTCGTATGGTTTATCCCATTTAGGTAATAGTGAGAATCCCCAATCGTTATCACGTTGAGCATGATCACCATAAAATGTCTTCATCATACTGACGAAGAATTTAGGATAGTTACCCCAGTAGTTAACCTGCCCTTGGACGGTCGGTTTTGGCGTATTAGCTGCTAAATAGGTTTCTAACGATGTTTGCTTTTCAGAAGGCAAGGTTAGGTAACCCGGTAAGCTTTGTGATAGCAGACCAAGATCTGTTAAGCCTTGAATATTAGAGTGACCACGTAGAGCATTAACACCGCCACCTGCCATACCCATATTACCTAACAGTAATTGGATCATCGCCATAGTACGAATGTTTTGTGCACCAACAGTGTGTTGAGTCCAGCCTAATGCATACAGGAAAGAGGCTGTTTTATCTTTCGCTGCTGTTTCAGCAATATATTCACAGACTTTTAAGAAATCTTCTTTTGGTGTACCGCAAATCTGAGTGACCACATCAGGTGTGTAGCGACTAACGTGTTCTTTTAATAGATTCCAGACACAACGAGGATGTTGAAGCGTGGTGTCGCGTTTAGCGAAACCATTTTCATCCATCTCGTAATTCCAAGTGGTTTTATCATATTGACGTTTTTCAGGATCGTAACCACTAAAGAGACCATCATCAAAATGGTAATCTTCGCGCACAATCAAGCTGGCATTGGTATAAGCCTCAACGTACTCTTTTTGATATTTTTTATTTTCGAGCAGATATAAGATAACCCCCGATAAGAAGGTGATATCTGTACCTGAACGAATAGGCGTATAGAAATCCGCAACAGACGCAGTACGTGTGAAGCGAGGATCAATCACAATTAACTTGGCTTTATTATGGATTTTAGCTTCCATTGCCCAGCGGAAACCGACAGGGTGTGCTTCAGCCGCATTACCGCCCATAACGACGATAAGGTTGGCATTTTTCATATCAACCCAGTGGTTGGTCATCGCACCGCGACCAAATGTTGGAGCAAGACTTGCTACCGTTGGTCCGTGTCAGACACGCGCTTGGTTGTCGACAGCCAGCATCCCAAGTGCTCTTGAGAATTTCTGGGTCAAAAAGCCTGTTTCGTTACTTGCTGCGGAGGCACAAAGCATCCCCGTTGATAACCAACGGTTTACTTCAACACCTTCTTTATTGAATTTTTCGAAGTTGGCATCGCGATCTTTTTTCATTAAGCGTGCGATACGATCAAAGGTCTCTTCCCATGAAAGTTTTACCCATTTATCTGAGCCGGGAGCACGATATTCAGGATATTGTAAACGGCCTTTACTATGGATAAAATCAACGAGACCAGCACCTTTAGGACAAAGTGCACCACGGTTTACTGGGTGGTCAGGATCACCTTCAATATGGAATATGGTTTCTTTTGCGTTTTTCGCGCCATCGCCCAGACTATACATTAATAGTCCACAACCGACAGAACAGTACGTACAGGTATTGCGAGTTTCACGGGCACGCAGTAATTTATACTGACGTGAGCCTGCTAACGCAACAGCGGGTGCAAAACCTAAGGCAGCCGCTGTAGTACCTGCCATACCGCCAGCACAGATCTTAAAGAACTGTCTTCTGCTGACCTGCATGGGGTCTCTCCTCATCATACATTGCTTTTACTGACTCTGATTTTCTTCACGAAAACAGGAGCTGATTGTTTTTTTATTCCTATTATCCTTAATAGGATCAGGTTCATTGCCTGATAGGTAGTGTAAAATCGTTTTACCCGTATTGTTATTATGTATTAATAAAATTAGGAATTCATCTTATGGATGAAACAAAATCGACAAACTTGTTAACTAAACGTGTAATTGTTGGCATAGATCAAACAACTGTGCAACACAAAGGCTCCCTTAACCAAGCAGAGCAGGATTATATTGCACTCGAAGTTCCAGTTGCATTAGTGTACAACGGAATATCTCACGTTGTTATGATGGCAAGCCCTAAAAATTTAGAGTTATTTGCTGTCGGATTTTCCTTATCTGAAGGCATTATAGGATCTTCTAACGAAATTCGCAGTATTGAAATCGTTGAAAGTTGCCATGGTGGCACAGAAGTACAAATAGAATTATCAAGTCGGCGCTTTATGCAATTAAAAGAGCGACGTCGTAGTATGGCGGGGCGCACCGGATGCGGTATTTGTGGTACAGAACAATTAGCAGAAATTTTTCGCCCTATAGCGCCATTACCTTTTACACAAACATTTTCACTCTCTTTGCTTGATAACGCACTCGAGCAACTAAAAACCGTACAGGAAATTGGCGAGCTAACAGGATGTACTCATGCCGCAGCTTGGCTATCTCCTGAGGGGCAATTACAAGGCGGTTGCGAAGATGTCGGGCGCCATGTAGCTCTTGATAAGTTGATTGGCTTAAAAACACAACAAAAGTGGACAGAGGGTGCAATATTAGTATCAAGTCGTGCAAGTTATGAAATGGTGCAAAAATCAGCAATGTGTGGTGCCGAAATTTTATTTGCGGTTTCCGCTGCTACCTCACTCGCCGTTGAAGTGGCGAATCAATATAATTTGACGCTGGTGGGTTTTTGTCGCCGTGGAAGAGCAACTGTTTTTACTCATCCACAACGACTCACTGATTAACGTATGCGGTGAAACATCATAAAAGTAAGTCGCTAATTGACTATTAGGGTTTCCACTTTATCAAGCGTGTTTTAAGCCTTATTTATTGAATGAACAGCCCCTAAAAGTTGGACGTTTCTAGTCTAATTTAAAGGGGACGTTCGTTAGTTCAGGGAGTTGCTATGAAGCAATAGGTGTCCATAGTTCACCTAATTTATAGTCCCACTCTTTTGGTTTAATGGGAATGCGCCCCGCATTGGGGGTAAAGGTCATTTCACTAAACAGTAGTGTGGTTTCTGACATTAAAAAATCGACCCGACAATAGGCAAAACCGTTAGCTAATTTGTTGGCTAATGTGAGCATATTGTCAAATTGTAGCGGTTTTTCAATATATTCTGGGGTATTGGGATCTTCTAAAGTAAAAGGCTGTAATTGCCATTGTGTATCATAAACATTGATATACTCGCATCCCTTTGTATCCGAAATATCAATTTCCGCATAATGAGGCTGACCATGAAAACAGTGGATACGGCATGTAGTTGGGATCATCGGACATTGAGTATCAAAAAGGTCGATATACTCTTCACAGATAATTTGCGCACTAATATTTTTATAATGCCATTCACGAGTAACGTGGTAGAGATTTCTCTTTAAATGAAAATTAAGTTTCTTTTTTGCCATCTCCAAATCAAATTGAGATTTATCAAGGCAAATAATAGTACTGCCACTGTCATGATTACATTTTAATACGAAACGGTTAGGTAGTGTATTAAGTTCGATTTCATTTGGATGGCGATAAGTATTAAGGATTTTGACCAGATATTTTTCGCCTATCTTTTCTTTTACATACTCCCTGACACTGATTTTATCTGCTAAGCGTGTATAGATAGGATCTCTATCAAATAACATACGTGCATTGATTTTTTCATTCAATGACATGGGGTGGCGAAAATTAGGTTGATAACCTAAGTTACGAATAAATTTATTTTTTAGATAAACACGATCTGGCTG